>JAQVVB010000125.1 GCA_028699215.1 Sphaerochaeta sp.
CAATGAGTCATATTCGGGAAGCAGAATCAGTGAAACGGGAGTTCGCCCCATCGCTTCTGCATTCATCAGCGAGAAGAGGCAGGCGAGACTTAGTGGGGACCTCATCATCATTTTTGGAGGGACCAACGATTTTGGGCAAGCTGAACAGCCCACCACGCTTGAGATCTTCACACAAGCCTACATCCGACTGGTTGATGGTATGGTGAAACGTCACAGCAAAAGTGAACTCTATTTCTGCACACCTTTGCAAAGAACCGATAGAAGCCTCGATGAGCAAAACCTACATGGATGGACTCAAAACGACTTGGCAAATACTATCCGCACCATCGTTTTGAGCAACCCAAGGGTACATCTCATCGATCTGGCATCCTATCCGATACAAATTGGAGACGGTCTGTTGCTCGACAATCTCCATCCAAGCAGAAAAGGCATGGAACTCGTGTGTTCCATGATCAAGCAAAATCTGGATCTTCAGCTGACGAAGAATTGAGGGAATCGCGCAGACAAAACATCCATATCGGTCAACACCTGGGTAAGATGCAAATCTATCGCTTCGACAGCTTTTTTCTTATCCTGTGCCTGTAATGCCTCAAGAATGGATTCGTGTTCTTTGATGGTACGCTGAAAATCCATCTCAATGAGATACAATGCGCGTACACGGTCGAAATGCACCAGAAGACTTTGAATCAAGACACGGGTCAATTCCATCTTGCAGATTTCAAAGAACTTCTGGTGAAACAGGTTGTCCAATTCCAAGAACCCCTCATAGTCGTGACAGGACAAGAGATTCTTTTGATGTTCCAGGTTCTCTTTCAGCCATACAAGATCCTCTTCAGTGCGTATTTGGCAGGCAATTTCAATGATGGCTTTCTCAATGATCCATCGAGTGAACCTTGCTTCTTGAACCTGTCGAGAATCGATAAGCGATACGCAGGTGCCGATTTGAGGATAGATGACCAAAAGCGCTTCATTTGCAAGTTTGCTGAAGGCTTCCCTGACGGGAGTTCTGCTGACGCCCAGTTTTTGACAGATGATCTGCTCACTTACAAACTGCCCGGGCTTAAGATGCAAATTACTAATATTATATTCCAAGCACCTAAGAGCATAGTCTCGTGTCAGCTCATGAGGCTTCTTATGAAGGATGATCAGATCGGATATATCAGCCATGGTTACTACTCCAAATTCTCAAATGCCATATCATTACACATGATGGTCATACAATGCCGATCATCTCAGCAATCCAAAAATACATCGACCGGGAGAACGTGTAGGAAACCCTTTCCTACACCGTCTCCCTATACACTACATGGCAACGCCAAATACCAAGTTCGGTATGAACAAGGATACCTGGGGGACCAAAGTGATGATTGCCACTACGAAAAGAATGGCGATGAAGAAAGGAGCCGACTCCTTCGCCGTCTCTTCAGGAGAGCATTCCATGATGGAAGAAGTCGTATAGAGTGCAATGCCAACAGGAGGAGTCATGACTCCCATGGTGGTGACCGTCATCATGATGATGCCGAAATGAACAGGATCGATTCCCAAGGAAGTAACCACGGGAAGCAAGATCGGAGTCAACAACAATGCAATGACGGTAGTCTCTACAAACATTCCTGAAACGGTCAGCAAAGCGATGATGATCAACAACATCAACGTAGGATTGCTGGTGATGCCCATGAGCGTGGTTGCAATGACCTGAGGAACACGGTCATACACGATGCCGTATCCAAAAACACCACTCATTGCAAGAATCAAGGTCACGACTGCAATATCCTTGGTACTGTCCTTCAAGGTCTGAAAGAAAATCTTCCAAGTCAGTTCCTTGTAGATCACCGTCCCTACAAAAATTGCGTACACAGCTGCGAAAGCTCCCGACTCTGAGGGAGTCATGATGCCGAAGCGAATGAACACAATGAGAAGGATGGGGAATAAAAGAGCCCAGATGCCGTCGACAAGTGCCTTGAAGATCTCTTTCAATGAAGCAGGTTTTGCATGATCGGGTGTATAGTTTCGTTTACGAGCACTTACATCGGTTGCAATCATCAATGCGATCATCATGATGAAACCTGGAACCAATCCAGCGGCAAAGAGCCTACCGATTGAAACTTCACCGATCGAACCGAATATGATCAACCCCATGGAAGGGGGAATGGTGGCGACGATGAGGGAAGACAACCCGTTGATGGCGGCCGACCAGCCTTTGGAATACCCTCGTTTCGTCATTTCAGGTCCAAGAATTCGTGATTCCATAGCGGCATCTGCATTGGCTGAGCCGGAAACTCCTCCCATAAGGGTGGAAAGAACACAAGAAATCTGGCCGATGTTTCCATACATATGACCGGTCAAGACATCTGCCAATTTCATCAGACGTTTGGTTATGCCGGTATTGTTCATCAGATTGCCTGCAAAAATGAAAAGAGGGATTGCAAGCATGGTAAAGGATTGTGTGGTTGCCAAAACCTTCTGCACCACGATGGTGAAGGGAAGACCTTCGGTCACCAAGAAAAACACCAGTCCAGAGATACCAATGGCGAAGGCGACCGGCATTCCCAACAACAAGAACATTATGAATACGATTGTTGCAACACCCATACTACTCGTCTCTCCTTCCCTGCTCCCAGAAGGACACAGGTTTCTTGATGATTTCCACAAGGCGGATGCTGGCAGATATCATCATTAAGAACGACCCAACAGGAACACTGAGGGTACACCATGAATAACTGATCGGAAGAACCTGAAAAAGCCTCTTCCAGTTCTGGAGCAACAAGGGAACTCCAAAATAGACCAATACCCCCAAAAAGATAATGATCATGACAAAGAAAATGATTTTAAGCCACTTCTGGACAATGCCAGGGAATTTATTGACCAGCAGTTCAACTCCAATAAGGTTGGTATTACGTACAGCAATATCACCTCCCAGAAACACCTGCCAGGCAAACAAGAGAAGAGAGATATCGACTGCCCAGTTGAATGGATGCCGCAAAGTCCTTGCGATGGCTGAAATGAAAACCAAAGCAGTTATGGCAACCAATAACAAACTGGCCACCAACTCTTCGAACTGACAAAACTTTTTGTAGCCTTTCTGTAATGTATTCAAAATAACGCTCTCCCTTCTTACCGTAGAAGCAAACATGAATGTGGGGAAAAGCAGGTTGTAGCCCTACGTTTCCCCAAGCATCGAAAACCTGCAGGCAAGACAATGAAGCTTACCTGCATTGATACGATAAGTTATTTACCGATCTGAGTATAGATTTGTTTTCTCAAATCAGAGAAGTTCAACTTGGCATATGCTGCATCAGAAGCTTTCACAAATGATGCTACATCCGGCTCAATGACGGTAACGCCATAACCGACAAGCTGCTTCTCGATTTCTGCGATCATGGATTCAACATAACGGGCATTCGCTTCACCAGCTGCCTTGGTCTCATCAAGCAAGAGCGTCTGCAAATCGGAAGGCAGGGTTGCAAACCACTTCTCACCTACGATAAGTCCGTTGATGAGCTGAAAATGCTCGGTGCGAATCATGTATTTGAGAACTTCATAGATTCTTGAACCAAGAGCAGAGGTAAGCTGAACTTCACATCCATCTACAGCCTTTGACTGAACTGCAGAGTAGGTTTCACCCCAAGGCATTGCAACAGGAGTACCACCAAGGGCTGCGACGCTTTCTGCCCATGCAGGAGCACCAGGAGTCCTGATTCTCAAACCCTTGAGATCAGATGGGGTGTTTACGATCTTGTTGGTGAAAAAGTGACGTCCACCATCATACCAGTTGAAGGAAAGAACTCTGATGCCATTCTCTTCGGACAGCTCTTTCTCCCACTGTGCAAAGGTCTCACTCTGGGTCACTTTCAAAACTTCATCATAGTTGTTGGCAAAATAGGCCATGCCGATGATTGCAATGTCATTTACGTAGTTGCCCATTCTTCCACCATCGGTAAGAACTGCAACATTCACTCCTTGGAGAGCTTGTTCGATAACGTCTTCGTCTGAACCAAGCTGAGCGGAAGGATAGATCTCAATCACCAGACGGCCATTGGATTTTTCCTTTACATTTTGAGCCAATTCTTTAAAGCCCTGTACCATGGGAGTAGTCTCATTCAACTGAGTTGAAAGTTTAAGGGTATAGACTTTGTCACCCTTTTCCGCACCACCCTGTGCAAATACAGCAGGTACAACAGAGATCATCAACACGATTGCAAGTGCAACAACAAACTGCTTTCTCATACAATCCTCCTAAAAGATAATCAGATATCTCGTATCTGACATACTAGTATGTTAACAGGAGAAACATAAAGCTGTCAATCTTCAGAACTCAGAATTTTTAAAGCAATTGCAAAACCATCAACTTGATGAATTAAAAAGATTTAGTCAATATAAGAAGCCAAAAAAACCAAAGATATCGCTTATTGACAGAGCATGAACATGCATGTAGTTAGCATTTTTTTTCAGTTGCTGTATCCAACATCTGCTGGTGCATCACTTCCAACTCATTCTCAGCCTGCATCTTTTGAAGAATGATGCTGACCAAGGAAAACAGCTCCTTATTCGGTGAATAATTTGCTTCAGTGTAGAAATCGATGCGCTGCTCAACCATAAGCTGAGAACAGATACCCAGCTCCCCTGGTTTATGCACCGCAATGCTCTTCCCCCCATTATTCTTCACCAACTTCATGCAAGGAACATCGGTCAGTCCATCTCCGATATAGATCATGTTTCTGAAGGGTACACTGCGATTGGTCTCAGGAGTATAGTCATTGAGCTTTTTATCCTCCGATACATCAAGCACCCCTTTGTTGATCCTGAACAAGAACTGTGTCTTGGCTGTATAGTTGACCGATAGTTTAGGCCAGACGGCAACCCCATTCTCATCATACAAATACTCACTCGCATAGATTCGTTTGAACTTCTCCCCTATTTGGGAACCTTCGATGATCTCCTTCAAACCAGAAGAAATGATGTAATGCTCCACGACAATACCGACCTCTTTTGCCTTTTTATCCACCAAATCAAACCAAGAAAGCACTCCAGGATAGAACTCAAGGTTCTTTCCCAAAGAGACAAAATCATTTCTTCGTATCGGCTGACTATGCTTTTTCGATTCATCGAGCATAAGTTTCATGTAGGCAAGGATGTTGTCCATCTGTTCGTTTTTTGCCAATGCATTAGCCTTGGACCAGAACTCATCAGCCTGCATGCCCAACTTGGGAATGAAGGTATATTCCTGCATATCCTTGGTCGTCAAGGTCTTATCAAAATCGTACATGATGGCAACAGTGGTGGTGGTAGACATGCTAGGCTCTCCTTTTTTAACTCTTATTTGGAGTATAGCATACGACGGAGGAGATACACGATGCAAGTTAATAGTTGACTTATCAACCAATTTCTTATATATACGTACCTATGCAAAAAAGTATCGGAAGACTGATATCCATTCTCCATAGACAATGCCAGATCTACAGCAACAAAGCCCTCAAGGAATTGGATTTGACCTCAGCAGAGTATCCCTTTCTCCTTTTCCTCTATCGTCAAGAGGGGAGAACCCAAGAAGAACTCTCCACCTATCTCTATATCGACAAGGCTGCAACAGCAAGGGCCATCAAGTCCCTTGAAGAAAAAGGGTACGTAACGAAACAGCAGGACCAACAAGATAAGCGTTGCAACCGTATTTACCTTACAGAAATGGCCCTCCAGGTAAAAGATGCAGTCAGAGACCACATTCATCAATGGAGCACCTACCTTGCGCAAGGCCTGGATGAAAAGACCTATGACTTGGTCTATACAGCCCTGGAAGCAATGGTTGCTCGTGTAGAAAGCAACCCTTTGGTTTCTGAATCGGAGGAAAAATGATGGACTATGTAAATCCCTTAGGTGAAGATAAAGTTTCCAAGCTGCTTGTCAGGTTTTCGGTACCTGCCATCGTGGGCATGATGGTGAATGCCCTCTATAACATCGTAGACAGAATCTATATTGGAAACAGCCCCGATCTTGGCGCATACGGCATCGCCGGCATCACCATCGCCTTCCCCATCATGATCATCCTCATGGCCATGGGGGTACTGTTCGGCATCGGTGGCGCTACGCTGTTTTCCATCAAACTGGGACAAAAGAAATATGAGGATGCCGAAAAAACCATAGGAAACGCCTTCACCCTCCTCCTTCTCGGAGGCTTGGTATTCATGATCCTCGGTCAGCTTTTCCTCACCCAAATCCTCACCCTTTTTGGAGCAAGCAGCGAAGTGCTTCCGTATGCCTCCCAATATATGCGCATCATATTCTTTGGCTCGATGTTTCAAGTGGTGAGCATGGGAATGAATAATTTCATCCGTGCAGATGGCAACCCCAAGATCGCCATGGTTTCCATGTTCATAGGTGCTGGAGTCAATACGATTCTTGATCCAATCTTCATATATGGTTTCAAAATGGGTATGGCAGGTGCTGCAATCGCCACCATCACCAGCCAAGCGTTGTCGTCCATCTGGATCATCACATATTTCCTGAGCAAAAGAAGCAAGAACAAACTCCGTTTGTCCAATATGAAATTGAATCGGAAAGTAGTGAAAACCATTACCTCTTTTGGACTTCCCGCCTGCGTATTGCAGATAGCCAACAGTCTTCTCAATGTCGTATTGAACAAGACTTTGATCAACTACGGGGGAGACTTGGCCATCTCAGCCATGGGAATCGTCAACAGCCTGCAGACCATCCTTGTCATGCCTGTAATAGGAATCAACCAAGGAGTGCAACCAATCATCAGCTTCAACTTCGGGGCAAAGAAATACGATCGCGTAAAAGAGGCAGCCAAACTTGCCATTTTCGCTTGTACCTTGCTGGTTTCCCTAGGTTATTTGGCAACACGATTCATTCCAAATCAGATGGTTGGACTCTTCAACAGAGATCCAGAGCTCCTGAAATTTGGAAGTTTCGCCCTATCAAGATGGTTCCTGCTCACCCCGCTCATCGGCTTCCAGATCATCGGGGCGAACTTCTTTCAAGCCATCGGCAAGCCAAGATCCGCCATGTTATTAACACTCTCACGCCAAATCATCTTCCTTATTCCATCCATCCTTATATTTCCCATGGTCTGGGGACTTGAAGGCATTCTCTATGCCGCTCCCTTTGCAGATTTCCTTTCTACAGTGCTCACAGCCTTTTTCTTTTTCAACGGTATGAAGAATCTGGAGAAGAAAGCTGCAGTCATCTGATCGAATTGCACCAGCTTGCATATGATGAAACCATATGCAAGCATTGCAGGCATTCAATTTGGCAAGGGTTGTTCCTCTACAGTCTTCGAATAGGAAT
>JAQVVB010000126.1 GCA_028699215.1 Sphaerochaeta sp.
CCGGCTGCCACCGAATCATTACTACAGACAACTGAATCAAAATCCCTTAATCGGGAAATGAATTTTTTTGCCTGTTGATAGCCACCTTCAAAATCATAACTGGTCATACTGAGCAACGTCTCATCCAAGCTGAGACCAACCTCTTCCAAGGCCATCTGATATCCATATAATCTATCAAGAGAGGAGTAACTCCCCCGTTTTGGACCATCCATGTAAGAGAGCATCTCTTCCAATGTCTCAACTGGTGGACGCCAAAAACTAACGAAGAAGACAATGTTACGACGTCCGCTCTTAAGCAACAACTTCGTCGCAAGGTACCCTCCCTGAACATTATTGTGATAAATATGAGGGACCCCACTCAAATAATCCCTTCTATACAGAATCAAAAGAGGAAAATCTTTTGGAAACAATTGCCTGACCAGTGATGACGACCCATCGCAAAGAGGGCAAAACAATACCCCATCCACGCAAGCCTTCGCAGCTGAACGAAGACAGATTTCTTCATTTTCAGTATTCCCATGACAACTGAACACCAATACACGTATCTGGTTCTCATCGGAGGCCTCCAAAACCCCTTCAACCATCTTGGAAAAAAATGCATTGGATGCACTGGGAACAATCAATGCAAGCGTCTTGTTTTTTTTATCATTGTTTTTCTTTGTATATACATGGGGTACGAAATGAAGCGTGTCGAAAGCGTCATGGACCTTTTTTCGTGATGATTCTCCAACCTTCCTTGGTTCATTCATCACACGAGATACAGTCGCAATCGAGACCCCTGCTTCTTTCGCTACATCTACAATGGAAATCTTTTTATTCTTCATATCCTTCTCTTCATCAAATAATGCAAAACCCGTTTTACATTTTTACTATTGGACAATAACGTCAAAATCACCAAAATGCAAAGCAACATGGTTATCGGACGGCCAAGAAGTGCACTGAAAAATGAATCTTCAGAAGAAGCTAGAGAAATGGCTCTTCTGAAATTAGAATCCATCATCCCCCCCAAGACTATTGCAAGCGTCATAGGAGCAACAGAATATCCTCTTTTTCTCATGAAGAAACCAAGAATGCCAAAGAAAAACATTAAGCCTACATCAAACATTCTGTTGTTGCAGGAAAACGCTCCAATGACGCAAAGTGTCGCTACCAACGGCAAAAGGATACGTTTGGGAATCGCAATGATCTTGCTGATCCTAGGAGCAGCCCAGAAACCCAAAACAAGAAGAAACAGACTTCCTATGAATCCACCTGCCAAAATGGCATGAAACATTTCCGGACTGGCCTTGATGAACATCGGACCGGGACGAAGTCCATGTACATAAAATACTGACAGAATAATTGCCGTGACAGCATCTCCTGGAATTGCAAGCGTCAACAAGGGGATAAGAGCCCCCCCAATGCACGCATTATTTGCAGACTCACTTGCAACAATACCTTCCACAGCTCCTTCCCCAAAAGGAACAGAAGGGTTTTTTACAATTCTTTTTGCTTCGCTGTACGCAAGAAAGGCCGCAACAGGTCCTCCTGCCCCAGGAAGAGCTCCTACAACAGTTCCAAGAGCAGAATAATACATCGAATTCCCGAACTGCTTCAGAACCAATGTCAGCTTCACCGCTGATTTGGTGACTTTCGAAACCTCACCTTCCAACTTCCCCCCAGAAATCACCGTAAGTATTTCCGAGAAACCAAACAAGCCTACAAGAGCCGGTACTATATTGATACCCGCCTGCAAATTGGAAATACCAAACGTCATACGCGCAGTTCCCATGACAGAATCGATTCCAATCATACTGAACAGCAAACCAAGCGATGCGCTGATAAGCCCTTTGGCAAAATGTTTGGTTGTCAACGATCCTACTGTCGTCAACCCAAATAAAGCCAAAAGAAAATAATCCATCGGAGTGAATTTCAATGCAATATGGGAAATAGGTTTAGCCAACAGCCAAAGAACGATGAAACCAAATACCGTTCCTATGAAAGAATACACAATTGCATACGTAAGCGCCTTATAAGCCTCTCCTTTCTTCGCAAGCGGGAATCCATCCAATGTGGTGACCACTGAAGAAGGAGCTCCAGGAATATTGATCAGAATCGCAGATATTGCTCCCGAAAATACTCCAACCACATATACTCCCATGATGGTTGCAAGCGCATCGGTAGTTGTCCATGAATACGTCACCGAAACCAACAGGGCCGTCGCCATGGAAACAGACAAACCGGGAATGGACCCAACGAACAATCCGGCAACAGATCCGGCAAATACAAGCAATACAAAGCGAACATCTAGAAAATATGAGGCTATGTCCAACAATTCCATCATATCCTGATACCTCCTAAGGCAACATGACATGCAGCAGCATGCCGAAAAGAACATACAAGATTACAGGAAACAAAAGTGAAATCAATAGGATCAGATAGCGCTTTCTCTCCCCGAGATACCAAAACGAAACAAGCAAAAACAAGGAAGTAGCAGGTATGAATGTAATGACTCCAATCAAAATACAATACACCAAAGTAAATATTGCAATGTATATGACATCTTTCCAATTGCTTCCAACCCCTTCTTCCCTGTCAATTTCTTTCTTCAATTGTTTTCCTTCCTTAAGAAGTGATAATGAAAGGAATGCAAGGAAAATGGAAATGACCAAGGGGAATAAATACGGAGACATTTTCCACTCGGTATTTGAAAGTCGGTGAAGTATCATTGAATATATAAAGAGAACAAGTGATAGGATGAGAAAAACAAAACCTTCCACTCGAGTACTATTGATGAGGGCAATCTTCTTCATTCAGAATCTCCTAAAAGAGTTTGCACAAACAAACAGAAGCCGGTCTGATTTCCTTCACTGGTGAAGAAAATCAAAACCGGTTCCATGCGCTCAGGCGTACCTAATAACTCAGTTTTTTGATGCCAAACTTTTCAGGGCTGATTTTTGCAGCTCCACTATCATACAACATCCAGGAAACAAGCGATTCCCAATCACTGAAAAATTGTCTCATTTCATTTTCTGTCGTATATTTCTCATAAAGCTTCTCAAGAGAGTTGTTTGCAACATACTCAATCCAGCCTGACTCTTTTGTTGCTTTTCTTGCTGCAGCACCAAGAATCTCAATCACTTCGGAAGGCACATCCTTATCCACCAAAAGGGAAAGCGGTGTAAAAGGATTCCCTAGGTATTTTTCAGAACCCGGTAGAATCTCTGCAAGTGTGGGAACTTCTGGATACGAAGCAATTCTGTCGTTTGCTGAAATGCCAAGCAACTTCAGATCACCACTTTCAAGATAGCCTGTAACTGTAGAAAAATTGGAATTGGTGAACTCCACCTGATCGCCAAGAACTGCAAGTATGCAATCTGCACCACCAGGATATGCTGTCAGGGCCATATCCAGACCAAGCTTGTTGTATATCAAGGCTTGAACATGACCAGATCCACCCGGTCCCGTGTAGGACATCTTTACTTTTCCTGGTCGGTTCATTATATCGTCTACAAGATCTTTGAGCGTATTGTACTTTGAATTCTTGTTGACCACGATGACCTTGGGATCGTTGACCGTCACCATGATTGGAATAAAATCATCATAGCTCATCTCGGAAAGACCCATCACCCGCTGAGTCCCCAGCGATTCTGCTGTGAAAAAAACGGTATATCCATCTGGATTGGCATTAAGCACGGTTCTTGCCCCAATGGAACCTGAGGCTCCTCCTTGGTTGATGACCGTAATGGATTCTCCTAGGTGTTTCTCCAACTGTATGGCAAGCTGCCTCCCAGTCAAATCAGTAGTACCTCCTGCTCCATAAGGAACAATCATGGTAATAGCTTTCTTGGGATATTCCATACCCCCCTGAACCTCTTCTTTGCCTGCAGCAAAAAGCGAAGAAGTCAAAATCAGTAGCACCAATACGATCACAAGCTGTTTTTTCATCAATTTCTCCTGGATGGTTAGATACTTTTTCATATTTTTTACATTTCAGATTATTATTTACATACTTACGATTGTCAACAGGATTATACTATTACCTTGTTTTACCTGTTTTTTTTAAATACACTATCTCATATTTCTTTCTGAGAAAAATTTATTAGTAATAGTTTAAATTTTCATGTAAATTTTTAATTTCTTTTTTAAAACAACGCTTTTTCAATACTATAAAAAAAACCACCCCAATGTATGGAGTGGAAATATACAAACAACATCACCAAGAAATCATCAGTTCAGAGCCAATAAGTCCGGTCTCAATTTTTCTGCACCATCCAAAAATACAGGCATGACATCCTCTACCTGTCTATTGGCAATGATCATGATTCGGATGACCCGTTCAAGCATACCTTCTATCTCAAGCTCTTGCATGCAAAACAAGGGGGTCGTCGCACAAAAACCGTTCCCACGTAGGCCTGAAGCCGGATTTCTGGATTTCAAATCGCTTGTCTGGGTGATCAAAAGACAAGCCACATCAGTTTCACAAAGATTGTTCCTATGTAAAACCTCTTGATAGAGCTTGCATATCGCAGCATCAATCAGATCCTTAGCATCTGTCTCAACACAAATTGCACCTCTAATGGCTGAAATGAGAGGATTCTGCACGGCTACACTCCTTAACTGACAACCAGACCATTGGTTATCACTTTTTCAATTATTGCTACCAAAGAGCTGAGTAAAAACACAGCGACCATTCTCAACAAGGTCAAAAGAATCGGAGAAAGTGGAATTATCCTATCAGAACCCCACACGATAAGGGAAAAAATAATGATCCAGAGACCAAAAAGTAAATTTGTCCAACCTATCAGATTAAGGGCAAAGGTCAAGAGATCAATAAAAGACTGGTCGACAAAAAAGTAACTGCTTGAGATATACACCAAGAAGAAAAAAAGATAGAGAAGCATGGTATAGGTATGTACCCTACTGGAAAAAGCCAGTAATCTCCGCGTTTGCAACATGAAGTTATGGTAGCACTTTTGCAATGGTACGGGCAACCGGAAAACTTGCGAAGATACTCTCACCTTTTACAAAAATATCCAGGAGACGGTCATTCACTCTATTCGATAGAGAGATTGTCGAAAATTGCAAATCATAGTCAATCAAAGGCCATGTCAGTTGCTTTGCCGTGACTTTTGCCTTCCCCGACAAGGTCGCAGGATACAAACTTATCGTATCTCCTATCTTGCAGTCGCTGAACCGATGATATGAGGAGATAAGAATATTGGTTTCATAGGCAGTGTACCATGACCTTGGGGGACCAAACAAAGAAAAGAGCGAATACGTTGCCATTAGGTGGTCAATCCTGTATCCTCCACCACCTACGAGCACATACCCGTTGTTTACGACGCTCAATCCTTTTTTGATCGCGAGGTAGGTATCACTCTCATCCTTATCTTCGGCATGCTTTTCAAAATTTGTCAGCTGTATTTCCTTGAAGCACTTCGTTGAATCAAAGTCTCCAATTGCAAAATCGACCGTAAAACCGAGCTTTTTGGCAATATCAAAACCGCTGTCTGCGGCAATCAGATAATCCCCTTTTTCATAAAGGTCTTTCGGTAAAGATTTTGGGAATGCACCACCAGTGAATATAATCGCTTTACTCATTATTTCTCACTTTTACTTGCGGATTTTGCAATATTAGAATAATATATTTCTACATTCATAAATAAAGAGGATATAAGATGTCCAACACTGCAGACCGTTTAAAAAAACTCGCGCTTAAAAGCGCAGATATCCTGTTGCCCAAACAAGGAACTGATCTTTATAAGTGGGCCGTAGTTGCCTGTGACCAGTATACTTCAGAAAAAGAATATTGGGAACAAGCACGCGAACTCGTAGGAGACGATCCTTCTACGCTGAACCTCATCTATCCTGAAGCCTTTCTTGAAGAAGAAAACCCACAAAAACGAATAGATGCAATCAATGCTCATATGGAAGCATATTTGCGCAACAATCTATTTGATGTCTATGAAAACTCTTTTCTTCTCATCCACCGCACTACTCCTAATTCTGAACTTGGAAGATGGGGTTTGCTTGTCACCCTCGACCTTGAACAGTACAACTATGCAAAGGATTCCCGTTCACTCATCAGGGCCACAGAAGGCACCATTCTTTCACGCATTCCACCAAGAAAAGAAATACGCAAGAATGCACCGCTTGAGCTTCCTCACATCATGGTGCTGATCAGCGACGAAAAGAAATCCGTAATTGAACCTTTCATCCAAAAGAAAGACTCTCTGCAAATGGTCTATGACACCCCACTCATGGCAGGCGGCGGAAATCTTAAAGCATGGTTGATCAACAAGGACGAGGATTTTGCAACCATTGCTGATGCTGTCTCAGCGATGTATGAACGTCTGGATCCAACAAACCCTCTCTTATTTGCCATGGGAGATGGAAACCACAGCTTGGCTACGGCAAAGAGTTGCTGGGAAGACATAAAAAAGAACCTTTCTGCAGAAGAGATGGAAAACCACCCAGCTCGATATGCATTGGTTGAACTTGAGAACATCTACGATCCGGGCTTGGAATTTGAACCCATCCATCGTGTACTTTTTGGAATTGACTTCGCAACGTTCAAGGCAGAAGTTGAGAAATGTGCTGAATCTGCATCGTTTGAGAAGGTTGAAGATCTCAAGGTGTTGCATACCTTGGTGAACGAAGCCCGATCAGAGCAGCTCTTTGGATATTGTGACCAGAGTGGTTATTATCTTTGCAGCCTTACCAAGCCTATCGCCAGTATTGCTGCAGGCACCCTGCAAATCGTCATCGACTCATTGCTTGCACAGAAAAAAGCTACAGTCGACTATATTCATGGAGAACAGGTGACAGCAAATTTGGGAAGAAAAGCAACCAACTGTGGACTCATTCTTCCTGATGTAGCAAAAAACACATTCTTCGATTCCATCATCAAGGATAATGCCTTGCCTCGAAAGACGTTCTCCATGGGTGAAGCCCATGAAAAACGCTACTACATGGAAGCAAGAAAAATCCAAAAATAAATCAGGAAAGGAGCGCTGTGGCATCATACGATCCACAGCGCACCAATGTATATGGCTGAGTCGTACAATCAATAAGGGTAGAAGGAACCGTTCCCTGCTTTTCTGAGCCTACGACAAAAGCCGGTACCCTATTTTTGAATGCAAAGATGATATCGGTGATATTGGTGATGGTTTGATACCCAGATTCATTGACGCTGGTTGAATATAGGGGCTTGCCCAGTTTTGTAAGCAGTTCTTGAAGAAACCCATCCGCAGGCACCCTTACAGCGGTTGTGCCTTCACCTTCTCTGTTATGGAGAATTGCGG
>JAQVVB010000127.1 GCA_028699215.1 Sphaerochaeta sp.
TTGATGGGGCTACGGAAATCCAGGTTCTGATGCGGGTCATCCTCCCTCTTTCCAAGGCAATCATCATGACCATCGGGTTGTTCTATGGAGTCTCCTTCTGGAACGACTTCTTCCATGCAATGCTCTACTTGAACAGTAATAGCCTGCAACCGCTTCCCATTCTGTTGCGCAACATCCTGATGGCCAGCGGCATGAATGAATATGTCGAGGTGAATGCATTCGGTGATGCTCCCATTGCTGCCATCAAGGCTGCATCGGTTTTCATGAGCGCCATCCCGATGGTCATCGCCTATCCATTCATTCAGAAATATTTCACTAAGGGAACTCTGCTGGGAAGCGTAAAAGGATAGTCTTTTTGCTCAGCTGATGCATATGTTCATTCGTAACGGTAATTCATGTAAGGAGGATTAACCATGAAGAAACATTTTTCGGTTCTTATCGCTCTGGTTGCCTTGCTCGCTTTCGTTGCTGCTCCTGTCTTTGCACAGGGAGCTACAGAAGCAACAAAAGCTGCTGGCCCCACTACTATTGAGTTGTGGTATGGCGCTGCCATCACTGAGGCTGGACCACCCCCGTCTGATTGGGTTGGTTTCCAGATTATCAAGGATAAGCTGAATATTGACCTCAAGCTTACCGCTCTCCCTTCCAACGAGAGTGACCAGGACGTGAAGATCCAGGCTGCAGCCGCTGCCAACAATCTTCCTGATCTGTTCATGGTTCGTCGTGATGTCTTGACTCGTCTGGTTCCCCAGGGGTTGATTGCTCCAGTTGATGGCTTGTATGAAAAAATGCCTGTCAGAACTGCTACGCACTATGATGCTGTCAGCAAGAACCATGCAAAGTTCAATGGCAAGACCTATGGTCTGGCAGATCCCGGTTCCATCATCAAGAATGAAGGGCTGTTGATCCGCAAAGACTGGTTGGAGAATCTTGGCCTGAGTGTTCCCACCACCACCGATGAATTGTTGAATGTCATGCGCGCATTTACGGAAAACGATCCAGACGGCAACGGAAAGAACGATACTTGGGGATATGGATCTTTCCAGGAAATCAACAACTATGAAGCTTGGCCCGGCAGAAGACTCGAGCCTATTTTCGGTGCTTTTGGTGTCGAGGGTACATGGAATATGACAGCTGCAAACGCTGGTCTGAGCATTCTTAAACCTGAATTCTATAATGCCATGGTCTATTTGAAGAAAATGGTTGATGAAGGTGTCATGGATCCCAACTGGTTGGCTTACAAGAAGGATGATTTCCGTGCAGCTTGGAAGCAGGGTCGGTTTGGCATCATGCGCGAGCAGAATGCAGCATTCGCAGCCCAATCAAACTATGCTCCTTTTGACAAGAATTTCCCTGAGGGCGAATGGATGATCATTGATCCTCCCAAGGGTCCAACAGGAAAGGCTTCAGTCGGTCCTTATACTGCCAACTTCCGTCTCTATGCCATCAGTGCAAAGGCTGCCAAGGAAGGCAAGTCTGAAAAGATTGCAGAGCTCTTGGAATGGATGGCTTCAGATGAGGGATACTATCTTCTTGGTTGGGGTGTTGAGGGCGTGAACTACACCAAGGATGCTAATGGCATTCCTGTTGCAAAGAACCTTCCTAACGCCGATCTTGCTTTCTCTGCTCCTGGTGGACAGACTGTCACCCAGCTGAGAAATATGGTTTTCTACAATGGTGATATTGAACTGTATGCCCGATATCCCAAATATATTACCGAAACCAGCAAGAAAGAGATGTCCGCTCTGGTCGTTCTTCGCGATATGCAGACCAGAACCTGGACTCCTGCCATTGGTTCCGACACGTTGCCTATTCCCAATGCTGACTTGAAGAGATTCTATGAGCAGGGATTGAGTGAATTCATTACAGGTAAGAGAACGCTTACTTCTGAGAACTGGACTAAGTGGCTTGACGAGTTCAAGAAACTTGGTGGACAGGATTGGAATGACAAGGGTGTTGCTTTTGCCAAGGAAAACAATCTTCTCAACTAGGTTGTTTGGTGTGTAAACATTCAGTCGTCTCCTTTTTATTGGAGGGGGCGGCTGATTTTCTTCTATGAACAATGATGTAAGGATATATGATGAATTCTGGTGAAAACCTCTCGCTTGCCATGGCTAGAAGCGTGGTTTCGCGTTACAAAAAAGGGATGATGAGGTGGCACTATGAAGATGGTCTGGTCATCCTCGCTTGTCTTGAGGCTGGAAAGCTTGCAGGTGTGCAGGACTTCAATAGTTGGGCTTATGACATGTATGACCCGCTCATTGGAAAGGACGGACAGATTGCAACCTATCGAAAGGGAGAGTATAACCTTGACCAGATCAATGCAGGGAGAAATCTCTTTGCACTTTATGAACAATCGAAAGAAGAGCGGTTTGTCCTTAGTGCTAAACTGCTGAAGCAACAGCTCGATAATCAGCCAAGAACGCTCAGTGGTGTTTTTTGGCACAAAGAAATCTATCCCTGGCAGATTTGGTTGGATGGCATTTATATGCAGGGGCCGTTCAATGCCCAGTTCTGCAAGGAGTTCAACGACAACCAAGGCTTTGATGATATTGCCAACCAAATACTGACTGTCTATGCAACGCTTCGAGATCCTAAGACAGGCTTGCTCTATCATGCCTATGATGAATCAAAAGGACAGCGTTGGTCTGATCTGGAAACTGGTCTTTCCCCTCATTTCTGGGGACGTGCCATCGGTTGGTTCTGTATGGCAGTTCTGGATATATTGGATTTTCTTCCGCAAGATCACCCAAAACGAGAATCTCTCGCTTCTCTGGTACGGGAAACCCTTGCTTCTATTTTGAAATATCAGGATGCGTCAGGGCTTTGGTACCAAGTGGTGGACATGGCTTCAGAAAAAGGCAACTATCTTGAGTCTTCTTGTACCAGCATGTTCAGCTATTCTCTTTTGAAAGCGGCGCGGGTCAATATCATTGAAGACCCTGCTTCAAGGAAACAGGCTGTTGCACAAGCTCGAAAAGCTTTGGAAGGACTCGAAAAAACCTATCTGCATAAGGACGAAGCAGGACAACTCCATTTAGGAGGAATCTGTTCTGTTGCTGGTTTGGGTGGAAACCCCTATCGGAATGGTTCTTTCAAATACTATATTTGTGAAAATGTCGTCGAGGATGATTTCAAAGGTGTTGGTCCTTTTATTTTGGCGCTTGTTGAATTAGAGCGAATCTGAGGAATTCCTAACTCTTTTGTTGTAATGTTGGCTCTTCTGTAGAGAAGAGCCTCATATTTTTACATATTCCACACAATGTTTGGGTATTTGAAGGCGTAAAGGACTGAATGTTTTTCATTTCTTTTGGATGATTCTCCTATTTTTTAAATATATGCTTCAATTGTAATGAAATAGTTTCAAACTATAACGTACTTCCAAATAGATTTCTTTATTTGACAATGGGTAAGGGTGATTGTAGAATAAAGGATACAAAGACTCTTTGTGATGATACGCAAAATAGGAGAAAACGTAATGAAGAAACTGACTGTTGTGCTCTGTATCTTCCTTGTGATTGGATCGATGGCATTTGCTCAGGGATCCACTGAAGCTGCTGCGGGAAAGAGCAATCTCCGCGTTGGAATGGTTACCGATGCAGGTACGATTGACGATAAGTCCTTCAACCAGGGAACTTGGGAAGGTATTAAACGTGCAAGTGCTGATTATGGTTTGGATGCAAAATATCTTAAGCCTGCCGGCACCACTGAAGCTGATTATCTGAAAGAAATGGGTAACCTCGTTGACGCAGGTTACAATTTCATCGTTTGCCCTGGATTCAAGTTTGAGACTTCGCTGTATGAAGCTCAGGACAAGTATCCTAATGTGAAGTTTGTCATTCTTGATGGCGAACCCCACACTGCAGACTACTCTACTTTCCGTATTGAACCAAATGTAGTAGCTGTCTATTGGGCAGAACACGAGTCAGGTTTCCTTGCTGGTTTTGCAGCTGCACTGCAGTTGAAAGACGCTGAGTTTGGTTTCGTTGGTGGTATGGAAATCCCTGCAGTTCAGAAGTTCAACTGGGGCTTCCAACAGGGCGTGAAGTATGCCAATGACAATTTCGGTACCAAGATTGTCATGAAACAGGAAAACAACCTGTATCAGGGTTCTTTCGACAACATCAGTGCTGGTCAGCAGATTGCAGCATCCATGTATGACAAGGGTGTTGATGTAATTTTCGCAGCAGCTGGCGGTGTCGGTGTTGGCGTTATCAACGAAGCAAAGAATCGTGTTGCTGCTGGAAAGACCGCATGGGTTATCGGTGTTGACGTTGACCAATACAGCGAAGGTTTGATGAGTGCTGGTGGAAAGTCGGTCATCCTGACTTCTGCTATGAAGTATCTTGATCGTGCATCCTATGACATGATCAAAGCTGAACTCAATGGTGAATTCCCAGCTGGAAAGATCCTGCACCTCGATGCCACCAATGATGGCGTTGGTATTCCTGTAAACAACCCGAACTTGGCAAAGAGTGTCACTGACGAAGTTGCCAAGGTCTATGCAAAGATGAAGGCTGGGGATCTCAAAGTCGTCGCAGCTGGCGATGGACTCTTCAAGTAAGCCCTGTAAACTGTTTTTAGTGCAAGGGTCACCATACAAAGGTGGCCCTTGTATGCTATTATAGCTAAAATTATTCCAATACACGCTATGCGTGTCCTCATAGGGAGTCTACCGATGAGTCATGTTATTGAAATGCTGAACATTCGCAAGGAGTTTCCAGGTATTGTCGCTAACGACGATATAACCTTGCAAGTGGAGCAAGGGGAGATTCACGCAATTCTCGGTGAGAATGGAGCGGGAAAATCTACCCTTATGAGTATCCTCTTCGGCTTGTACCATGCCGATAGGGGTCAAATCCTGATTCGGGGCAAGGAAGTCCATATCAACAGCCCCAACGATGCCAACGATTTGGGCATCGGTATGGTTCACCAGCACTTCCAGCTGGTACACAATTTTACCGTTACAGAAAACATCATCCTTGGAAAAGAAGGAAGCTTCTTTCTTGATAGAAAGTCCGCTTCGAGAAAGATCAAGGCTTTATCTGAAAAATATGGGTTGAACATCGACCCTGACATGATGATAGAAAACATAACAGTCGGTATGCAACAGCGTGTTGAAATTCTCAAGATGCTGTATCGTGATGCCGAAATCCTCATATTCGATGAGCCTACCGCGGTTCTTACCCCTCAGGAAATTGACGATTTGATGGGAATCATGCGTAATCTGGTCGCAGAAGGGAAGTCGGTTATTCTCATTACCCACAAACTGAATGAAATCAAAGCGGTTGCTGATCGTTGTACCATCATTCGCCGTGGTAAATTCATCGGAGTTGTAGATGTAAAGACCACCTCCCAGGCAAAGATGGCGTCCATGATGGTCGGCCGTCCTGTAAATTTCAAGGTAGACAAAAAGCCGGCACAGGTAGGTAGGGTGATTCTTGATATTCATGATCTGCAGGTGATGAACAATAAGAAGATGCTTGGAGTCAAAGACTTCAACCTTTCTGTCAAGGCTGGTGAAATTGTTGGTATTGCCGGTGTTGATGGTAATGGTCAGACTGAATTGATTGAAGCAATCACCGGTCTTCGCCCCGTTGAAAGTGGCACGATTATTCTTGATGGAAACGACATAACCAATTCGCCGATTCGCAAGCGTAATGAAGTGGGTGTTGGACATATTCCTGAGGATCGTCAGAAGCATGGCTTGGTAATGGGTGCTTCCTTGAGTGATAATGTTGCGATAAAAGAGTTCTATCATGCTCCTTTCAGCAAGCATGGAATTCTCAACGCAACGTATCTTGAAGACTATGCGGAGAAAGTGACAACCCAATTTGATGTACGTAGCGGTGAGGGAATTTCTTCCCAGGCCGGTAAGTTGTCAGGTGGAAATCAGCAGAAGCTTATTGTAGGACGGGAAGTGGTCGCAGATCCTGAGTTGCTCATTGCTGTTCAACCTACTCGAGGGCTTGATGTAGGGGCCATCGAATATATTCACTCACAGTTGGTTGCTCATCGAGACAAGGGGCATGCGGTTTTACTGGTTTCGTTTGAATTGGATGAGATTTTCAATCTGTCAGATCGTATTGCGGTCATGAACTCCGGTGAGTTGATTGATATCGTGAAAACCAATGAGACTGATGAACAAGCTGTCGGTTTGATGATGGCAGGTGTCAAGCACAAGGAAGGTGCCCAATGAAGAAAGTGAGAACTCGAGAGTTGAAAAGCAATGCCTTCCTCGTTGCCATCAGTGCAGTGTTGCTTGGCTTGATCGCCGGAGCCATCCTGATGGCCTCCATCGGAAGCAATCCTTTTACTGGATTTTGGTATCTGTTTAGAGGTGGGCTCATGAACATTGAGCGTGTAGGCAATACGCTTGCAACTTCCACTACCTTGATGTTGGTAGGTCTTTCTGTGGCTTTTGCATTCAAGACCGGTTTATTCAACATTGGAGCTTCCGGACAAATGCTTGTTGGTGGTCTGTGTGCGACGTTGGTGGCACATCATGTCATACTTCCTCGCCCGCTTTACCTTGTTGTATTGATTCTTTCCGCTCTGCTTGGTGGAGCCCTCTGGGGGATTATCCCTGGTTTCTTGAAGGCAAAATTCAACGTGCATGAAGTTGTAGCAACCATCATGATGAACTGGATTGCCTATTGGTCGATTTATTATTTTGTTCCTGCATATCTTAAGGGCCCCTCGTTGGAGACTGAATCGGCAAGTATTGCCATATCTCAATCCTTGCGTGCTCCTTGGCTGACCAATCTGTTCAAAGGGTCATACATGAACCTGGGATTCTTTGTTGCTATCATCTCTGTTCTCGTCATCAAGTTCATCTTGGATAAGACCACCTTGGGTTTCGAGTTGAAAGCTGTTGGTTCCAACAGATTTTGTGCAGAGTATGCCGGTATCAAGGTGAATCGTAATGTTGTTATTTCCATGATGATTGCTGGAGGCCTTGCAGGCCTTGCGGGCCTTTCATTTTACACAGGCTACTCGCGCAATATGCAGATCGGTGTCATGCCCTCCCAAGGGTTTGATGGTATTGCTGTTGCGCTTTTGGGAGCCAGTAACCCTCTTGGGGTCTTGTTCAGCTCTTTGTTCTTTGGAATCCTGCAGTCTGGAAAGGGTTTCATGAACGCGATGACCAATGTTCCTCCAGAAATCGCAGATACCATCATTGCAGTAATCATCTATTTCACTGCAACCAGTGTTCTGTTCAAACGTCTCTGGGATGGACTCTTCAAGAGAATAACGCA
>JAQVVB010000128.1 GCA_028699215.1 Sphaerochaeta sp.
GGTTGCGGCATGGTCAACGGAACTGAAGTTGGAAGTGTCTTTTAGGACAGCTTTCCAACCAGTATCTACATCATTGTCCAAATACGGGTTATAAGTGACACCAAGATCAACACCAAGACCGAGGTTACTGTTGAAAGTCACCAAATTGTTCAACTGCACACCCAGAGAAGCCTGTATGTTGTATGGGTTATAATCAGTACTCCCCTCAAACTGAGCTTGGTAATTCAAGCCACCACCAAGTGTGATGGTAGTGCTGGATCGACTTTCTTTCTTATCTACAGGCGCAGCAGCTGTCGCTTCCGCTACAGGAAGTACAACAGGGACGATTTCTTCTGCTACAGGAACCACTTCTTCCTCTACTACAGGAACAATCTCTTCTGCAACAGGAACCACTTCTTCCTCTACTACAGGAACAATCTCTTCTGCAACAGGAACCACTTCTTCCTCTACTACAGGGACGATCTCTTCTGCAACGGGAAGCACTTCTTCCTCAGCTACAGGGACGATTTCCTCTGCAATGGGAAGGACCTCTTCCTCAACAACAAGAGCACTTGCTTCTGCTACAGGAAGTACTGGTTCTTCAACGCTTGGCAACACCTCTGTAGCTACTGCAACCATTTCCGGCTCTGGAGCAAGAATAGGTTCAGAAACCGACAAGGCACTAGCGCTAAAATATTCGCCATCGTAAGATTGCTGCAAATAAAGTGTATGGGACTTAGACCCATCAAGGCCCCTGACGGTATAGCTGGTGACAGAAGAGTCCACTACCGTCCATTGGTCAGCTGCTTCTCCATCTATCTGATAACGAAACGTAGTCACCATCGGATCTTCAAGCATCCACTCCCAAGTCACGACTACTGGTACAGCAAACAACGTTGCGGGAATAAGTACCAGCGCAATCAGTAACGCAATCCATTTCTTATTCATAAAAAGACTCCTATCATATATCAGCAAACGCATGAAACCAAGTATTCCAACTGCTAAATATCATACACTTCCCATGACATAATAACAAGCAAAACCTACTATGGTTACCACAAATGGACAAGTACTATCGCCATGAGAATTGACAATCCTTCCCGACTTGCTTGTACGAAATCCCTATTCCTTATAAACTCCATTCCATGAATACAATCAAGACAATTGCAGTGTTTTGTGGAAGTAGTGTGGGCACAAAACCACTCTATGAAGAGCGGGCCATAGTACTTGGAACGCTATTGAAAACCTATGACATTAGTCTCGTCTATGGAGGGGGCAATCGGGGATTGATGGGAGTTGTCGCTGAGACTGTCCATCATTTAGGGGGAAAGGTAATCGGAGTCCTCCCTGAAAAACTCAACCGTGATGATGTCCGCATGAGAGTCGTGGAAGATGAACTGATCGTCGTCCCCACCATGCATGAACGTAAAGCGAAAATGTATGAACTTGCAGATGCTTTCATTGCCCTTCCAGGAGGAATTGGAACCTTTGAAGAAATTCTTGAAGTCTATACATGGCTTCAGTTGGGGTATCACCAAAAACCTGTGGCCTTGTTGAACACCGATGGATTTTATGACCGGTTACTGGATTTTTTGAACCATGCTTGCAAGGAAGGTTTTTTACACAAAGACCATCTGGAGGCTCTGATCGTGGAGCAAGATGAAGAAACCCTACTCAAACGATTACAAACGATACGCCTTGATCTCAGCGACAAACTCAGCAACTAATTATCGCTGAAAAGATGGAAAACAACAACAGAGAGAGGTATGCTGTCCCTATGACCAAACACCAGTACAAGCTCACTGAGCTTTTTTATATCGTATCCGGCTCTTTCCTTACAGCCGTAGGCATCGCACTCTTCACAACCCCTGCTAAAATTGCCAGTGGAGGGGTCAGCGGCATCGCCACCATACTCTATCATACGTTTGCCATCGACACAGGTCTTTCCATCCTCATCCTTTCGGTCCCGTTGTTTCTTGCCGGTCTGATCATCTTCGGTAAGGAATATGGAATGAAATCCTTGGGGGGAACACTGCTCCTCTCGTTTTTCACCTCAATGCTCAACAGATTTTTCGGATATGGAGGGGTTCTTGACCCCAATAATGTACTTTCCGTCCTGCTCTCCGCCATTTTTGGAGGCGTCATGATAGGCGTTGGTTGTGGATTGGTCCTCAGAAGTGGGGCAAATACGGGAGGAACCGACATCATTGCCCAGATTCTTGCCCGCTTCACTCCGCTCTCCATGGGATCTTCCCTCTTTTTGGTCGATGCCTTCATCATTGCCGCAAGTGGATTCATCTTTTCCTTGGAAATGGCACTCTATGCCACCATCACCGTCTACATTGCTGCGGCAGTCATCGACAGAGTGGTACTCTCCTTCGGGACACGATCGGCAAAAACCGTTTTCATCATCAGTGACAAACGGGAAGAAATCGAACACGCCATTTTGGATGAACTGGGACACGGTGGAACCATATTGAAAGGAAGCGGAATGTATACTGGATTTGACAGACCGGTGATCATGACTGTAGTCTCAAACCATAAACTCGGCGAACTGACCAACATAGTCCACCAAGCGGACGCCTACGCGTTCATGGTTGTTCAAGAGGCCTATAAAGTCCTCGGTGAGGGGTTCTCCCCCATCGAGGAAGCAGCGTGGGCTGGTCTTTCCGATGTCACCCAAAGTAAACGAAAGAGAAAGAACTGATCAATATTTCCAGAGTTTTTCCGGATAGTAGCCTTTCGCTATCTTGTGCTCAAGTTCGTCTTTCACAATCTGCCGGTCTTCACTATACGTCATCCCGAACCACTTTTCCTGGGTGGTGTAGAAACGCATTCGACCTTCACCGTTGGTTACGATGCTGCTTGCTCCATTGGGCAGGAAACACTCAGCTTTTTCAGTCGTGACGTTATCCTTGATGAATTCATCCCAATACGTTGAAAAACTTTCAAAAGCGGTAGGAGCAAACCCAAAGAAATTCATGGAAACCCACTCCTTCCCGGTCAATTGGACATCCTTTTCGTCGATACGACTGATCACCTTATCACCGACATAGCCAATCTTCGTATTTTCGCACATGCTCACCAAATAATCGTCTTTAACAGTACAAATCGCACGAGAGACCGTACCACTCAAACTCATGGTATGATCGAGGACATAGCCGACCATAGCATGCTCGGTACTTTCATTATCCAAATTGGAAAGATGTCCACCTAAAATGGAAAAAGCTTCCCGCCCATAATAATCATCTGCATTGATAACAGCAAAAGGCTCTTTCACCACCTGTTTGGCACAAAGTACAGCATGAATGGTACCCCAGGGTTTGGTGCGTTTCTCGCTAAGACGAATCTGATCTTCATTCAGCAAGGCCTCTTTGCTCTGGAAAACATAGTCGGCATCCATATTTTCAGCAATCCGGTCAAACAACCTTTCACGGAAATCTTTTTCAATGTCCTTTCGAATGATGAAGACCACTTTTCCAAATCCACTCTTGTTGGCATCATATACACCAAAGTCCAAAAGCGTCTCTCCATGCACCCCTACAGCATCTATCTGTTTCACACCACCATATCGGCTACCCATTCCAGCAGCAAGCACCAAAAGTGTCGGTTTCATCTTTCTCTCCTTCAGTTCAATTTACAGAACTGCAAAAACAGTTTACCCCGCACTTACAGGAGAAGTCAAATGAGGATATCTACAACTTTTCATGGAAAAGAAACGACCAATGAAGTATGATTTTGCAAGAGGAGTGAATCGTGAACAATTTAGATTGGTATACCAAAGTAGTGTCTTTCTGCAAAAACGTCTCTTCCTGCGACCAGTGCCCGTTCTTTTTACTGGAACTTGAACAAACAGATCTCATACCGGACAAGCGCATCTGTTTCACCTCAAAAGAAGCGCTGGAACACCTCAGTTCCTGGTTGAATGAAGGCAATGAGATGGAAGCGGATGAAGAAGAAATCGAAGACAACCAGTGGCTGAAAGAACTTATCAAAGGTCAATTTGCCGATGAAGATGACGATGATGATTTTTTTATGGATGATGATTTCATCTAGAGAACTTGAATGCTTAACTGAATAGCGGCAGAATACCAACCGCTGGCATACAAATCTGGATCAAAATCGGGAATCTCCGCAAGAATGTCCCCCGTTTCATACAACACATTGCTATTGCCTGCATAGACACCCCTGACCCCAAGGGATTTATCCATGGCGGTTTCTCCCTTGACACTTACAGCCCCGGAAGTATTGGTGGTTACACGGACAGAAATGGGAATGGTCGTCATTTTGCCCGATCCTCCAGCCTCATTGTCATCCAAAGCGAATGCAAACTGTTCTTGGCTCCCATCCTCACCAGGATTGATATAAAGATGAAACTGACCAATGGCATTGTTTGAAGTGAGGGTATAGGAACCAACCCTGACAATTGAGTTTCTACTCTCAGCCAGATTGAAATTCAAGGCCTCTTCATTTTGATCCACACGAAACACCTCAGTAACAGGCATCTCTCCACGCAATTCAATGGTAGAGAAGGAAAGAGGAGAAGCAGACAGACCTGCAAGGCCAAGAGCAATAAACAGAACCGACAAAGACATTCTCAATGTTCTCACAATCACCTCCTTCTCGTATGATAATATCAGTGTAATAATCACACAAACAAGTGTCAAGAGTATCCCATCGCCTTTTACATATCTACAATAAACATTGTACTAATATGCATATTTTTTGTTATATTATATATACTTATTATATTTTCATCAGATGTCATAGGATTTCAATCTCATCTTACTTGACACAAACCCCTTCTCGCCGTACGATTACTTGATTTATGGGTCCGTAGCTCAGCTGGATAGAGCGTCTCCCTCCGGAGGAGAAGGCCGCGAGTTCGAATCTCACCGGACTCATATCACACAAGGAAGTCATCACGACTTCCTTGTTTTCATATACAGGCATGAAGTCGTACATCCCTGCTGCTTGAAGACAGCCGTATCTCAAACTGGCCTTTGCCACGAACAAATTTCCAGCTGTTCACATCGTAATGAGAAAAAGCATCATCAGAAAGAACGAACTGGACTCTTTGTTTTTCACCAGGTCTGAGAAACACCTTGGCAAATCCCTTCAACTCCTGTTCAGGACGGAACACCTCGCTCATCAACTCATGAACATATACCTGAACCACCTCACTGCCATCGACATCTCCAGTATTTTCAACCATACAGGAGATGAAAACATCCCTCTGCTCATTCGTATCAAGTTCCAGATGGGAATAGGCAAAACTCGTGTAGGAAAGTCCATGGCCAAAAGGAAAAAGCACTTCCAGATGATCGGTGTCGAAATGGCGATAGCCTACCATGAGAGCTTCCCTATATTCCAAATCCCAAACAGAACGCTTCTTTGGATTACCTTGCCCGCCTTTGATCCGAGAAAGCGTTGTCTTATAGAAATCCTTTGGGTAGTTCTTCATGGAACGATAATCAGATAAGGCGATTGCCTGCGTATATGGAAGTTTTCCACTTGGATTACTTCGTCCAAACAACAGATCAGTCAGCACTTCAGCGGTTTGGGATCCAAGGAAGAAAGCCTGAAGAATTGCAGGGACCTTCTCAACCCAGGGAGAAAGATTCAAGGCTCCTCCGCTTTGTAGCACCAGTATGGTATGAGGATTCAAATTACATGCATTCTCTATTTCCAAGCGTTCTTTTTTACATACATCCCATGGCCGGTCATACGCTTCGGATTCTTCAATATGATCGAATCCTGAAACAATGATGACCGCATCACAGGATCTGACCTTGTTCCGATAGAAAAGTTTCTTAAACCATCCAGAAGGAAGAAGTACAGCCTCAACGCCTTCTTCAAAAAGCATTTGCTGGGCAAAGTTGACTGATTCTTCTTCATGTTGGATCATGGATGAACCGCCGCCTTGTGCAATTTGATACGCATTTTTACCACCTATGCAGACCACCAACTTGTTTTTTTTCTGTAAAGGTAGCAACTTCCCTTCATTTTTAAGCAACACCACAGCCTCTTGGGCCACCTGCTTGGCAACATTCCTATGAGCAGGGCCCCCGCATGCAATGCTCAAATCAGGAAGAGGACGGGAAAACAATCCTATTTCTTCATAGGCATGAAAAAGATGAAGCAACTTGACATCAACATCAGCCATTGAGGCTTCACCCTTTGCAATGGCATCCTTGATTCTCTGCTTGGAGAAATACTTCCCTTCCGGCATTTCCAGATCAACTCCATCCTTAAGGGCCTTACCTGTCGAATAGAGTGAGTTCCAGTCAGATACCACCAAACCTTCAAAGCCCCACTCACCTCTTAGAATGGAGCCCAACAGATAGGGATGCTCACTGCTATAGATACCATTGACAGGGTTGTAACTGGTCATGAGAGCCAAAGCTCCTGCCTCGATGGCACGCTTGAAGGAGGGCAGGTACAGTTCCCGCAGGCTTCGCTCATCTACCACGGAATTGGTCTTGTGGCGATCATATTCACTGTTGTTGCAGGCAAAGTGTTTGACTGTCGCAATGACACCCTCTTTCTGCACTCCTTGGATATACGAGGCTGCAAGCTCCCCACAAAGATAGGGATCCTCTCCAAAATATTCGAAATTCCTACCACAAACAGGGACCCTGGCAAGATTCACCCCGGGCCCCAACAACATCCCTATTCCGAGAGAGCGACACTCTTTTGCAATCACACTACCAACCTGTTCGATGAGCACAGTATTGAAGGTTGCAGCCATGGCTATGGAAGCAGGAAAGTCTGTCACCGAGGACTTCCACCCCCTTATGCCCATGGTTGCATCGCTTGTCCAGACGGGTTTGAGTCCAAGACGAGGAACACCAGGAATGCAAAACTCATCAATTCCACTGAGCAATGAGAGTTTCTCATCTTCATGCATTGCATTCACCAATCGTTTGGCGATACTCGTCTCTTCAGAAACAGGAAGCTCTAGATGCACCTCCTGAATCTCATGGAGAGGGATTCTCGGTGAAAGCATTTTCATCATTCTCTTCTGTATTAAACGCTTAAAGCCTTGTTGATACCAAAACATTCCTCTCTCCTTCCTTGGTTTATAGGATAATTGTACCACGAGAAGCCTTGCCATCGAATGGAAAAAATCGTTACTGTAGTATGCATGAGCATACGAGTACTCTTTTTAGGCGAGATTGTCGGAAAACCCGGCATCCATACCGTAAAATCTGCGTTGAAAAAACTTCGCGATGAAAAACAGATAGATTTGGTAATTGCAAATGGTGAAGGAGCCAC
>JAQVVB010000129.1 GCA_028699215.1 Sphaerochaeta sp.
GGTGGGCGTTTTTGCACCTCATTTTCACGCTGATACCACCATCACCATGGGGTTGGGGAAATGTGCGATGTATCATCCGACGATACGACAGAGCTGTGGAGAGATCATAGTGGAAAACCCTTCTTTCCCTCCGCAGTTGCTCAATCAGTGTGAAGTTCTCGCACACCTGCTGGAGATGGAAGACCTTCATTTGCCACAGTTGCTTTCTTCTGCCTATAAGAACACCAGAGGAAACGTTGCAATCGTTGGAGGGAGCAAACACTATACAGGCGCGGCCAGACTTGCTTCTCGTGCAGCTTTTGCTTCTCGTGCTGGATTGGTCACCCTTTTTTGTGATCCTGAAGTGTACCCTATTGCTGCAAAAGAGAGTCCTTCGGTCATGGTGAGGGTCATGGATCTTTCACTCTCTCTTGAACGGTACGATGCACTTTTGGTTGGTCCGGGATGGGGGGAAGGGAGAGAGGATCTTCTTTTGCAACTCTTTTCAACCGGAAAACCTCTTGTTCTGGATGCTGATGGAATAGGTGCCTATGCATCGTTGCTGCAAAGAAAAACCAAAATCTCCCATGGTCCATTGATCCTTACCCCGCATCTCGGAGAGTTGAAGAAGCTTGTCTCTGCCCTCTATCCTGAACAAGCTGAAACAATCTCATCCAGTGATACTCCTTCATCCTATGTATCCTTGATTCAAGCTGTAGCAGATCAACTGGATGCAGTGCTTGTCGTAAAAAGTTCATTGATTCATATTGCAACTCCCCACGAGAAAGTATGTATTCTTGAGGGACTGAACCCCTCCTTGGGGGTGGCAGGTAGTGGTGATGTGCTTGGAGGAATCATGGTTTCGTTGTTGGGAGGAGGAATTGCTTTGCAAGAAGCTGCTGTGATGGCTTCCATGCTGCATCAGAAGTCAGGGGTGCTTGCCCATGTCGCCTGCGGTTATTACGACAGTGAAACACTCATTTCCTACATCGGTAAAGCATTCATGGAGGCAGAGCGATGATGCAGGTCTATTTTCTCTCCATCATCTATCTTTTGTTGGGTGCAGGTTTTTTGCTGAGTGATTCGTATGGGATAAAGTTTGCCCTATTGCTGTCTCTTCGGTATGCATTTCGAACCAGTAAACGCTTTCGCAGGATTCTCATTTTCTCAGGACTGTTGTTGACTGTGCTCCTTTGTTTTTTTCCCATGGATCCCGGGCCCGTCCTTTTAGGGGATTTGTTGCCCCTTATAAATGTTTTTTCCCTCACTGTCTGGTTCTTGTTCCAAGCAGTGAAGCATGTATCTGATGCTCAAGACTCAGATGAAAATTCAGTACTTGAAGCCACCGGGCTGTATTTTGAGCGAAACAAACGAAATTTTGGATATGTGACATGTCTCGTATCTCTGTTGCATTTTTTTGTCCCATTTTCAGTTTTGTTATAAGGAAGGGTAGTATGGAATCATATACGCAGGAACGAATCACCACAGCTGGTGTTTTGATGAGGGATGGACTCTATTTCGTAGCCAAACGGGAAGACAAGGGATCTATCGGGGGGCTTTGGGAGTTTCCTGGAGGGAAGAACCGTTGGGGAGAGAGTGAAGAGGAGACGTTGAAACGCGAATACCAAGAGGAACTGGGACTTGATGTTCGCGTTGGTTCCTTGCTCCACAGTCATGATTTTGTAAACAAAGGGACGCTGTATCATCTTAAGGCCTACCAGATCAGTTGTGACAGGTTTGAAGATCTTCCCTTACGCTTCCATACGAATTACAAATGGGTGGATAAACAAGCAATGAAAGATCTTTCATTTGCGCCAAGCGATCAGAAAATCGTTGAGACCCTGCTTTCCCTTTAATGGAGAAGCATGCCGATCGGGAGCTTCTTTTCATTTGTAATGAGAAGAAGAGCCTTTTTTTGCTGTGGGGTGACACGTTAACTATACACTGAGTGTACGTTAACGGTATGTTGCATCTAAAAAGCCATTTCATGCAATCTATAGGCGTTTTCTGGCTATAGTGCCTTAAGGAAGGCTTTATTAGCTGTTGTTTATTCTGATTTGTTGATAATGCTTCTTTATAGAGTAAAAGTGTGAATGCTTAGGTTGATTGAAATTACGATTTTTCAGATGAGTTCTTTTAGATTGAACTATTTGATTTAATTACCGAATAAGATATTTTGATTTTGATAAATTTAATTATATATAAAATTATCTGTTGAATTTTGCCATTATGGTCCACATGTAGTGGTATAATTGCGCTAATGGTATATTTAATTCATGAAAATGAGAATTTATATAAACAGAATGGATTTTTCGTAAACAAAAATTTCTTGACAAAACTGAATTTCGGTCCCTAGAATAGAGTAATAAATGCGTTAACGTTAACGCATACTATGTTTACTCTCAGGAGGTTGAGATGAAAAAATTGTTGGTATTGCTGATGGTGCTCGTCACTGTCGCAGGTGGAATGGTGTTTGCAGCTGGTGCCAGTGAAGTTGCAGCAACCGGATCAGATCTGATTACTGTCGGCTATTCACAGGTTGGTGCGGAATCAGATTGGCGTACTGCTAATACTGAATCTTTCAAGAGCACCTTTGTAGAAGCCAATGGCTACAAGTTGATTTTTGATGATGCACAGCAGAAACAAGAAAACCAGATCAAAGCAATCCGTAACTTCATCCAACAGGATGTAGATTATATCGTGGTGGCCCCTGTTGTCGAAACTGGTTGGGATACGGTTCTTACTGAAGCAAAGGCTGCTGGTATTCCCGTCATTCTCTCCGACCGCATGATGAAACTGTCCGATGATAGTCTCTATCTTGCATGGGTTGGCGGTAACTTCTTGAAAGAAGGCCAAGACGGTGTTTCATGGTTGAATGACTACGTAAAGAAAGCTGGTAGAGAGAATGAAGATCTGAACATCATCTTGTTGCAGGGAACCATCGGTTCTTCTGCTCAGGTTGGCCGTACTCAGGGTATTACTGAGGGATTGGCAAAGAATCCTCGCTACAAGTTGTTGGCAAAACAGACTGGTGAGTTCACTCAGGCTAAGGGTCAGGAAGTAATGGAGTCCATGCTCAAGGCATACAGCGACATCGACGTCGTGTTTGCAGAGAATGACAACATGGCTTTTGGTGCCATCGATGCTATCAAGGCTGTCGGTAAGGTTCCTGGGAAAGACATCATCATCATCTCGTTTGATGCAGTACATGAAGCATTCAACAAGATGATCGCCGGTGAATTGAATTGTGCAGTAGAATGTAACCCTTTGCATGGTCCTCGCGTAGCTGAAATCATCCAGATTCTCGAAGCTGGTGGCAAAGTTGAAAAGATCATGTATGTTGATGAAGGCGTATTTGACACCTCGAATGCCAAGGAAGTTCTTCCTACCCGCAAATACTAAGGTTCATACTTGTTGGTGGGATAGTAAAATATTCCACCACTTTTTTGTCGGATGAGGGGGCTTCTTTGCTGACGCCCCTTCATTCTCATGTATCGATCGTGCTCGTATTGTGCCATCGCTGGGAGGTTTAAGATGGATGATTCTGTCATATTGACCATGAAGCAGATCAACATGACATTTCCAGGGGTGAAAGCCCTCAATAATGTTGATTTTTCACTCAAGCGTGGAGAGATTCACGCCCTAATGGGAGAGAATGGAGCGGGAAAAAGTACTCTGATTAAAGTCCTCACTGGGGTTCATACCATGGATAGCGGGGAGATTTATCTCCAAGGGCAGGACACCATGGTTATCAATCACTCTCCCAAGGAGGCTCAGGAAAACGGAATCAGTACCGTATACCAAGAGGTGAATCTCTGTCCAAACATTTCTGTCGCTGAGAATGTGTTTGTAGGCAGGCAGCCTCTTACCAGATTCCGTGCAGTCAAATGGAAAGAAATGAATGCTAGGGCCAAGAAAATCCTGCAAAGTGTAGGACTTCAGGATTTGGATGTTACCAAACCTCTGGGGGACTATTCTGTAGCCATACAACAGATGGTTGCAATCGCCCGCGCGGTTGATATCCAATGCAAAGTGCTTATACTCGACGAACCCACCAGTTCTCTTGATGAACATGAGGTGGAGAAACTTTTTTCTGTCATGCGTAAACTGAAGGAGAAAGGCGTTGGTATCATTTTTGTCACTCACTTTCTGGAGCAGGTTTATGAAGTGTGTGACTGCATAACCGTTTTACGCAATGGCGATTTGGTAGGGCGATATGCTATTTCAGAACTGCCTAGGGTGAAGTTGGTGGCAAAAATGTTGGGTCACGACTTCAATGATTTGGCTTCCTTACGTAATCTTGATGCAAAGAAACTGAACAATGAAGAATCTGTCATTTTAAAGGCTGTCGGACTCGGTCATGCCGGGACCATCCATCCGTTCGATCTCACCATTAGTAAAGGTGAGGTAATAGGTTTGACCGGCCTTTTGGGTTCCGGCAGGTCGGAACTTGCAAGGGCTCTCTACGCAGCTGATCATCCAGATAAGGGTGCACTCCATTTCAAGGGTATTCATCTGAAGGCAAAAGATCCCATCGATTCCATGAAAGCAGGAATGGGTTTTCTTCCAGAGGACAGAAAAGAAGAGAGCATCATCAGTGATCTTTCGGTACGTGAAAACATGGTGATTGCCTTGCAGGCAAAAACCGGAATTTTCAAGCTGCTTCCGCTGGCGAAGCAGAATGAATTGGCTTTGCAATTCATCAAAGCCCTGAATATCAAGACTCCATCACCGGAAACTCTGGTGAAGCAGCTTTCCGGAGGAAACCAACAGAAGGTAATCCTTGGTAGATGGCTTATCACCAATCCTGATTTTCTTATCCTTGATGAACCGACACGAGGAATTGATGTAGGGACCAAAACTGAAATTCAAAAACTCATCATCAAACTTGCGCAGTCAGGCATGACCATCATGTTCATCAGTTCAGAAATTGATGAAATGTTGCGTACCGTCAACAGACTCTGCGTCTTGCGTGATGGTTTGAAGGCTGGGGAGTTGGTCAATGATAATCTGGACCGTCATCAGGTGATGGCCGCAATTGCAGGAGATCAGTAATGCAAAAACAACTCATTTCCAGTCCGTTGGTTGTTTCCTTGAAGGCTGCAACCAAGAAACAACTGTTCCTTCCCATATTCGCTCTTTGTCTTATGCTGTTGATCAATGTGTTGATTACTCCTTCATTTTTCAAGATATCCATCCAAAATGGTGTCTTGTATGGATATACGATTGATATCATCAATCGTGGAAGTGAATTGATCATCCTTGCTGTAGGCATGACGCTCGTGGTGGCTTCTTCAGGCGGAGCCGATATCTCGGTTGGAGCTGTAAGTGCACTTGCTGGAGCTGTATGTGTCAGGTTGCTGGGAGCAAGTTATGACTCCTATGCGACTCCCATGCTGCTTGCCATACTTGCTGCTTTGGTAGCAGGTCTTGCATGTGGCTCTTTCAACGGCTTTCTGGTTGCAAAACTGAAAATCCAACCTATGGTGGCAACGTTGATTCTTTTCACTGCAGGGCGAGGAATCGCACAATTGATCAGTGCGAGGGAAATCAATGGGAATATGGTTCCCGGCCAGATCCTCTATGTCAGGATGGAGTCCTTTCGAAGAATAGGAGGATTTTTCCCTAATGTGGTGATTCCAACTCCGGTTTTCATTGCCGTGCTGTTTGTATTGATCACGTATTTTGTTTTGACAAAAACCGCCATAGGGCTCTACATCAAGACAGTTGGCATCAATCGTAAGGCCGGCCGTTTGGTAGGAATAAATTCTGTCTTGGTTATGTTCTTCTGCTATACCTTTTGTGGCGTTTCTTCAGGGCTCGCAGGGGTTATCGCTTCAAGTAGGATCTACTCCAGTGATGCCAACAACATCGGATTGTACATGGAACTGGATGCCATTCTCTCCGTAGCGTTGGGGGGAAACAGCCTTGGAGGCGGAAAGTTCAGCCTCATAGGCTCAGTCATTGGGGCTTTGACCATTCAAGCACTTTCCACCAGCCTCTATGCGGTGGGAGTCACAGCTGATCAGATACCAGTGTATAAAGCGATAGTAGTCATACTCATTGTCGCCATACAATCAGAAGAATTCAAGCGTTGGTGGTCTCTCATACGATTGCATCGACAGGCAAAAAAGGCGGTGGCAGTATGAAGGCGACTACCTATTTCAAGAACAAGATGAGCGGCAACAACTTTTTGTTGTTTGTTACCATCTCCATGTTCCTTCTCATGTATATCGGCGGAATCCTGGTGTATAGTTCACAGGGCTTCGGTACCATGCAGACGTTTTTGAATATGCTGATAGACAATGCAGGACTCATCATTGCTGCAAGTGGCATGACCGTAGTTCTCATCACTGGTGGGATTGATATTTCCATTGGATCGGTTGTAGGTCTGGTTTGCATGATGCTTGCCCATTCCATGGAGAACCTTGGAATGAGTGCTTCTCTTTCCATCGCGCTGGTTCTCCTTTTCGGCATCGCATTCGGTACCTTGCAAGGGTGGCTTGTTGCTTACTTGAAGTTGCAACCGTTCATCGTAACGTTGGCGGGTATGTTCTTTTGCCGAGGTCTTACCGCTGTGATCAGCGTTGAACAGATAGCAATTACTTCCAATACGACCTTTCTCGCCATGGCTCATAAGAACATCAAAATCCTTTTTGGAGCAACAGTGAACAAACGAGGTATCAAGCTATATCCGTTCGTACATCCGAGTGTCATCATTGCATTGGTGGCTCTTGTATGTGTCTGGTATGTTTGTCGATACACGAAGTTCGGTCGTTCGCTGTTTGCAGTTGGTGGTAATGAACAGTCTGCTCTGTTGATGGGTATCAATGTGCGCAAGACGAAAATGCTTGCATATGTGCTCAATGGATTTCTTGCATCTCTGGCTGGTTTTGTTTTTTGCTTGAATACGACCAGCGGATTTGTAGAACAAGCCCGTGGTTTTGAAATGGAGGCAATCGCTTCAGCCGTAATTGGAGGGACGTTGCTTTCAGGTGGTGTCGGCACGGTAATAGGAACATTCTTTGGGGTTTTGATAAAAGCCACCATTGAAACCTACATTCGTTGCAACGGGACACTTTCTTCCTGGTGGAACAAGATAGTGCTTTCCGCATTGTTGTGTTTCTTCATCGTCTTGCAGAGTGTCTTTGCAACGTTGAAGGAGAAAAGAAAGTGAGTTGTTCCTCCCAATAGCTCACAATTTTAGTGACATGCGGCAACCGGCGTTGAGTAATCTGCGCCGGTTGGCTTTAATCTGTCTGTGT
>JAQVVB010000130.1 GCA_028699215.1 Sphaerochaeta sp.
ATTCTGGAACAGGAAATACGTTGTTAATAGTAAAGGAGATGACAAGAATCTTCATAGACAAAGGAATACACGTAAAGCTGTACAGAATCGAAGATACCAATCCAAATCAAATTGACCCCACTACCCCTTTGGGCCTCGCCTTTCCTGTAGCATTTCAATCGACATTCCCCTTCGTCTGGGATTTTCTAAACGCTCTTCCGAAAGCAAAAGGCACCCCAGTGTTCTTTGTTGATACCCTGATGGCTTTCTCCGGTGCCATTGTCGGCCCCTTAAAAAAGGTTCTTACAGAAAAAGGATATGACTGCATCGGGTCCTGCGAAATTGTAATGCCCAACAACTGGCTTCCCAAACGAATAAAAACAGAAGAGAATGGAGAGAAAATTCAGAAAGGGCTCGAAAAAGCAAAGAAATATGCAGAAAATCTCATTGAAGGCAATACCACATGGAAGCGCATCCCATTTCTTTCAGCTGGGCTCTATCATCTCTGTTGCAACAAGTTCATCATGGAAAAAATAAATCTGACTGAAGGAAGAACGATCACCATCGATAGAGAAAAATGCGTTTCCTGTGGTCTATGCGCAAAGTTGTGCCCAGCAAACAACATCACGATGTACAAGTACCCAGAGTGGAACAACTCGTGTCAATTATGCATGCGATGCTTGAGTTTTTGTCCAACAAATGCAGTAATCATTCCGGGTAAGACATTCCAACAATATCGAGCTGTCAAAGCAGGGGAACTCACCTTTGAAAAAAATAACGTCACAGTGTAGTGATGAAGTAAAATATTTCGGCAAACGTGTTTCTGAGTAGGAGGAATGCATGAGAAAGTTATTTGTGATTGGAATTGGAGGAAGCATCAACAAAGCAAACATCGAAGTACATGATGTGCAACTGGTTATTGGAGAATCAATTGAGACCACGTATGAAGTTCTTAAAGAAAACTGGTATGGTGTACGTTTGCACCTAGACGAATATACAGCTCTTTTGGGGGCAGATGGGTATGAAATCAAAATTGGAGATCAACCTCAAAATACAAGCCTTTGCTTGTTTTTCGTAGATATGGGAGGAAACCTGAAAGAAACGTTTGGCGAACAGCATGAGTATGGCTTTTTTGTAGCAGAAACAGAAAACGAAGCAAAAGAAAAAGCAAAAAAATCAATGTTAACACATGTAGAAAACCAACATGTCGATCGTATCTTCAAGGTTGAGGATAATTTGAGATTTGCAGACGGAAAGGTTTCTTTCATCCATTTGATTCCTGATGGAAAACCACAGGGCCTTCTTCCCGATTGGAGTGGTTATATAAAATTGCTCTAAACATTTGCACGATCATTTCTAATTTCATACATCAAACTGACAACAACCATTAATTTACCCCGCTTTATATATGTAGGGTAATTTTTTTATATATGCTGCCTTCCTTTGTTTTTCTTTGCTTTGCAGCTTTGAGTTGTATACATACCAAAAAAAACAAAATGTGAAATAACCCTTTTCAAATCCTAAAAACAGTGTAAACTGTTTATGTGGTCGTATTCACGAACCCTGTTCGTATATACGTACACTATTAAGGAGATAAGGCGTGTCAACAGTGGACCATCGCACAACCAGTCGAATTCTAGACATACTGGAAACGGTTGCAACCCATTCAGAAGGAATCTCCTTAAGCGAACTCTCTCGGGAACTTTCTATGCCCAAAAGCAGCATCCATCCCCTACTCGCTACGTTGTCGGAGAGAAAATACCTCAATTACAATAAACGAGAATTACGGTATTTCATCGGAGAAAACCTTTTTGTATTAGGCAATAAATATGTCAATGATACAGACCTTCTTGAAAAAATTAAGAATGTGTTGCTGTCAGTTGCAGCCAAAACCAGTGAAACCCTCTATTTTGGAGTGCTCTCAAAGTTGGATGTCCTGTATTTGGTGAAAGCTGACCAATACTCAAAGTTTCGTGTGGTCTCCAATCCAGGAAACAAACTCCCTGCTTATTCAACGGGTTATGGAAAAGCTCTTCTCAGTCAGTTTTCCCCAGAACAGATACGGGAATTTTATCCAGAGGGCACGCTCAAACCGATAACGGCAAACACCATCGCAGATGTTGAGACCTTGAACAAACAACTTGAGGATATTCGAAAAACGGGATTCTCCTATGAGCGGGGAGAGTCCACAACGGGAATTCAGTGCGTGGCAGTCACTATTTGTCATGAACACGCCATTCTTGCCGGTATGAGTATCGCTGTACCCGAGTTTCACTATGATGCTGTACGGGAAAACCAATTCAAAGAATATCTCATAGCGGCAAAACAGGAAATCGAAAAGATCATTGCAGATAATCGCAGTCAATGGAATTACAGTTAGGAGAAAGATATGGCTGTTGAAGTCGTTACAATTGGAGAAACCATGGTGGCGTTCATTCCTCACGAACACACCTATTTACGATATGCACAACAATTTGGAAAAGTGATTGCTGGAGCAGAGAGCAACGTTGCCGTCGGTCTCGCCAAACTTGGCCATGCGAGCGGCTGGATCAGCAAGCTCGGAGAAGACGAATTCGGCCAGTTCATACTCAGGGAACTACAGGGAGAAGGCGTGGATGTCTCCCATGTCCTGATAAGCGAAACCAACCCAACCGGAATCATGTTCAAGCAATTCGCAACCGATAAAGAGTCTTCGGTGTACTACTATCGAAACAATTCAGCAGCGAGTACGTTTTCCCCGTCTGATTTGGATGAAGCATATATCAAAGAGGCAAAGATCCTTCTCGTATCAGGTATTACCCCTGCTTTGAGCGAAACCTGTAAAGAAACCATTCATAAGGCATTGGATATTGCGAAAACCCATGGGGTCTTAGTATGTTTTGATCCGAATATCCGACGAAAACTTTGGAGCGAAACAGAGGCAAAAGCTGTATTGGAACCCCTCCTTTCCCGTTGTGATATCGTCATTCTCGGTGAAGATGAAGCCCAGTTGCTTATAGGTGAGAGTGACCCCAAGAAAATTGTTTTTGTATTGAAACGTCTAGGGGTACGATGGATTGGGGTGAAAATGGGATCCAAAGGGGCCTATGTTGCTGATGAACACGACGAGTGCTTCATCGATAATTATCCTGTGAAGGTAGTTGATTCCATTGGAGCAGGAGATGCATTCAATGCAGGTTTCCTCTGCGGTTTATTGGAAGGACGTTCAATTTTAACCTGCGGGAAAATGGGGGCGATGATGGGTGCCTTGGCAGTATCCAGCTATGGGGATGTCGAGGGCTTGCCAAATAGAAAGACCTTTGACCGATTATTCTCAAATACACAAGAAACAAAACGATAGGAAGTTTTTATGTTACATAAAGATATGGTATTGCAAGCAATAGGAGAGACCAAGGTCATCTCCATCATTCGAGGGATAGAGGAAGCCCATGCAGCCTCTGTAATAGATGCCCTGCTACACGGTGGTGTCCGTTGTCTGGAAATCACCATGAACACCACTGGAGCCTTGCAGATGATCGGCAAAGCAAGGAGAATCAAGGATTGTTTTGTTGGTGCCGGGACGGTTCTGAATCTCGAAGACGCCAAACGAGCCATCGAGGCTGGAGCACAATTCGTTCTCGCTCCTACCTTGGACATAGAGGTCATCAAATACTGCCTGTCATATGATGTACTACCCATACCAGGAGTTTTCTCACCTACTGAACTCTATACAGCTCATAAAAATGGTGCAGAGTTGATCAAGATTTTCCCTTCCGGCTCTGTGGGTCCTCAATTTATCAAAGACTTGTTGGGCCCCTTCTCCGGTATGAACCTGCTACCGGTTGGTGGAGTCACTCTTGAGAATACTACCGCTTTCATGCAAGCAGGAGCGTTTGCTGTTGGAGTCGGGTCATCTCTTGCAAGCCCTTCTCTGGCCAAAGCAGGTAATTTCATGGAAATTCAGAAACGGGCGACTCAGTTCATCCTTTCTGCAAAAGGTTTGTAATTTCGTGTAGTTAGCACGGATAAGTTTTATAAAGAGGTAAGAAAATGAAGAAACTCCTTGTACTTCTCTCTCTTCTGGCTCTGGTCACAGGTTCAGTCTTCGCTCAGGGCGCAGCTGAAGTAACTGCAGACTCCTATCCTTCTGGTCCTGTTTCTGCAATCGTCCCCTATTCCGCGGGTGGCGGTACGGACTTGGTCATGAGAGCTCTTGCAGATGCTGCAAAAGCTTCCTTCCCCAAAAACATTGCAGTTGAAAACAGAACTGGCGGTGGTGGGGCTGTCGGTATGTCGTATGGCGCAAATGCAAAGGCTGATGGTAGCGTGGTCACGATGATTACCGTTGAGCTGGTAACCCTCCCTCATACGGGAACCGGTGCCGGGCTCTCTTATGATCAGTTCACTCCCATCATGATGGTAAATAGCGCATATAGTGCAATCACTGTTAAAGCCGATTCACCATACAACACCCTCAATGATTTCATCAACGCCGCAAAGACTTCAACCATGAAGGTGGGCAACTCTGGTGTAGGAGCCATATGGCACCTTGCTGCAGCCGGCTTGGCAAAGACTGCTGGCGTTACGTTCAATCATATCCCGTTTGATGGTGCAGCTCCTGCAATTACAAGCTTGCTTGGTGGACACATTGATGCAGTAACTGTCAGCTATGCTGAAGTTGCATCCCAGGTCAATGCAGGCAATCTGAAAGTTCTTGCTGTTCTTGCTCCCGAGCGCATCAGCGCAACGCCAAACATTCCTACTGCCAAAGAACTTGGATATGATGTTGCTATCGGTACCTGGAGAGGTCTTGGTGTTCCCAAGGCTACCCCTCAGCCTATCGTTGACAAGCTCTACTCAATTTTCAGTACAGCCGCAAAGTCCGACTCTTTTGTCAATTTCATGAACAGCAGCAACAATATCATCGATGTCATGGATGGTCCTTCCTACCAGAAGAAACTTGCCGTCGACAATGAGATGTTCAAGGCTCTGATCAATGAACTTGGTTTGAAACAGCAATAATCACGTACGTATCTTAATCACCCAGACCACATCATCATCTGATTGTGGTCTGGTGATTTTCATTTGGAAAGGAATCGAACAATGAGAAAAGCAAACTTTATCGTAGCGGGTGTATTCATCGCCTTTGCAATTGCCATTATCGCAATTTCGCTCGGCTATCCACCCAGTAACCATGGGGTTCCAGGACCTGGAATGTTCCCCATCATCATTGCATCTTTGATCATCTTCTCAGCAGTCGTGCTGATCATTGCCACCCTAAAGATGAAAGAGAGCCAAAACACTAAGGTTGATTTGACCTCTAAAAATGTTGTCAATGTCTATATAACCATGGCCGGGCTTGTAGTCTACTTCCTTCTTCTCCCTAATGTTGGATTCATAACCACGACTACCATCATGCTTGTTCTCTATATCAAGTGGTTCAGTAAGCGTCCTTGGTGGAAATGCATACTCATCAGCATTCTGTTCACCTTAGCTATTTTCTTTCTTTTTGGTTCGGTGCTCAATGTACCGATGCGCTACGGTTTTCTCATATAAAATAGGGAGGATATATGCTGCTTGAAGTATTGAATAATGTATTTACCATACAGATCTTTCTTTTTATCATCATGGGAGTGTTTACCGGTATCTGTATAGGATCCCTTCCAGGACTCACGGCCACCATGGGTGTCGCCTTGGTATTGCCACTTACCTTTGGCATGGAAGCCACTCCCGGCATCTTGTTGCTCATCGGTGTCTATGTAGGCGCAATTTATGGAGGATCCATCTCAGCCATCCTACTGAGAACTCCAGGAACACCTGCAGCTGCGGCTACCGCACTTGATGGATATGAGTTCTCAAAAAGAGGTGAAAGCGGAAGAGCCTTGGGCATTTCCACCATCTCTTCCTTTATCGGCGGCGTAGTAAGCGTCATGGCGCTCTGGCTCATCTCCCCACAGCTGGCAAAACTTGCGCTTCGTTTCAATGCCCCTGAATTCTTCTTGTTAGCCGTTTTTGGGTTGAGCATCATTGCCAGTATTTCCGGGAACTCCCTTGCAAAAGGGGTGTTGTGCGGTGGCTTGGGTATCGCTCTATCCTTCATGGGGATCGACAGCATCACCGGCTATCCTCGTTTCACCTTTGGAAACATCAATTTGCTTAGCGGAATGTCTTTCATTCCTGTCATGATAGGGTTATTCGCCATGTCACAGGCATTCTCTACCGTTGAAAACATCTTTACTGCTGATGAAGTATCCCAAAAAGTAACGAAAGTATGGCCGACTAGGTCTGACTGGAAAGTCATTCTCAAGACTGCTCCGGTAAGTGGCTTGATTGGAACGTTCATCGGTATTGTTCCAGGTGCTGGAGCTGAAATTGGAGCCTTTGTTTCATATAGCCAGGCAAAAAGATTTTCCAAGCATCCAGAGTTGTTCGGTACCGGCATCCCCGAGGGAATCGCAGCTCCTGAAGGTGGAAACAACGGTGTCACCGGCGGTGCACTGATTCCCATGCTCACCATGGGAGTTCCCGGAGATGCAGTTGCAGCCATCCTCATCGGAGCCCTCACTGTTCAAGGTCTTCAACCTGGTCCGCTTTTGTTCACTGAACACACCACACTGGTTTATTCAATCTTTTTGGGCATGTTCATTGCAAACGTAACCATGTTGATTTTGGGTCTTTCCAGTCTTAAATTCTTTGTCAAGATTCTCTCAATTCCCAAATCCATCCTCACCCCGATGATTTTTGTACTTTGTGTTGTCGGTTCCTATGCCATCAATACAAACTTCTTTGATGTCGGGATCATGCTGTTCTTTGGTATCATTGGATATTTCATGCAAAAAGCAGATGTTTCTGTTTCTCCTGCAGTGCTTGGTTTGATTTTGGGTCCGATGGCCGAGTCCAACTTCAGAAGGGCCCTTTTGATGAGCGAAGGTAGTTACTCAATTTTCTTCGCTTCTCCGATAGCCTGGGTATTCTTGATCCTCACCATTTTCACTTTGGGCATGCCCTATGTCACTTCCTTTCTCAAGGCGAGACATAAGAACATTGCATAAGGACTCAGTTCGATTCCATTCCTAGCTGTTATTTTCTCAACAGCAAAGAAAAAAAGCTTAAGACGGCCTTTCGACCGTCTTATCTTTTTTTTTACAAATTAACTCTTGAGATTCTATGTGTTAGGCAACGTTTTTTGCTACCTGTAGCTTTGCCAAGAATTTTCCAATGGCCTTCCCGAATGTTGCGTCATAGTGAATGACTGCATCATATGGATTCACTTCATAAC
>JAQVVB010000131.1 GCA_028699215.1 Sphaerochaeta sp.
GCAAAGCCAAAGAAGGCATCGCTGAAGGATCTGGGAAGATTCTTCAGCAATGACAACAGCTTTGTTCCTGTCTTGCTGACCGCCAGAATGAACAAGACGATTCCCCCAAGACTCGTGTAGAGAACCTTGAGCAGATTGCTCGAAGTGAAGAACTTGAATGAAAGTTGTTCTTGTTCTGGATGGGAAGCGAGCAGTTCCTTGATGAAATTGAAAACCTGGGGAGCAAAGACACCTCCCGCTATACAAAACAAAGCTAGTACAGAGAGTGCTATATGGATGCTCTTGGGAAACGGTTTTGTCTCTTCTTGTCCAGTTGGTTTTGCAGGAAGGTAGATTCTGGACAGTTTGATGAACGAAGCTAGTGTACCAACACCTGCAAGGGTGAGTAGGGTGTACTGCATGGTTTCTTTCAAGGCATAGGTAAGCAGCGTCTTACTGAAAAACCCGTTGAAAGGAGGAATTGCAGTAATGGACAGGGCCCCAACAAAGTAACAAAGCATGGTTATGGGAACCTTCTCCCCTGATGCCCTCAACTGTGCATTTGCACCTCTGAGGATATACACATTCCGTTGGTTGGCATAATCGGTTGTCGTTCCTACAGAAAGGAAGAGCAGGGCTTTGAACATTGCATGATAGAGCGCATGGAAGAAAGCCACACTGAGCAGGAAAGCTCCTGTTTTGGAAGTGACACCTGCATGAAGCGCCATACCCCAGGCTGCTGTGATATAGCCGATTTGGCTGATGGAGTGATACGCAAGCAGCTGTTTGGCATCTTTCTGACTGAGTGCAAGCAGAACAGCGAAAAGAGCAGTGAAGGCTCCTGCGTAGGAGACTACCAGACCAATATCACTTCCTATGCTGACAAGTGAGAGAATACGCACCAATGAAAAAAGAGGAATCTTGAGCAATACAGATGAGAGCATGGCAGATACAGCATGGGGAGCTTTCGAATGCGCAGGCACCAGCCAAAAGGAAAGCGGCATGATTGCAACCCTGAGTAAAACGGAAACAGTGATCAGTACCAAGCAAACTGAAGACATCAGATTTGGTTCAGGTATCATAGTGGTAATACCTGCATAGGAAAGAGAACCGGTAATGCGGTACAACCCATAGGTTCCCACGAGGAAGAACACCATCGCAGTGGAACTGAACAGCAGATAGGAAAATGAAGCGAACGCTGCTGCATTTTTCTTGCTGCTTGCTATCAAGACATAGGCTGTCATCCCCATGACCTCAAGACACACAAAAAGATTGAACAAATCAGAACACATGCTGATGGCGGCTATGGAAGCGTTCTGTATCAAGAACAACGCAGTGAAGGTATTCTCTTTTGGTCCTCTTCCCCGCGAATAGATCCAAGCAGGAATGGATATGAGCTGTGAAAGCAAAATCATGAGGAAGGACAACCCGTCAAACCGATACATGATTCCTATCGAAGGATCCCACGATCCTACGACCTGTTGCAGAAACCCTTGTTCACGCACAACAGGATACAACACGAACAAGGATGCAAGGGGAAGCAACAAACCGATCGCAGAACCCATGTATTCTGCAATGATTCTTCCTTTTCTTGAGGAGAAGCTTTTGACCATGAGAATCAGAGCTGATCCAAGCAGAGGAAGCACAATGGGTGTGAACATCAGATTGCTACTGTTCATGGCTCAACCTTTCTTGGATGACATCGATATCGAATGAACCGGTAGCCTTGAATAGTCGGACAGAAAGGGCGAGGGCCAAGGCTGATACACAAACCGAGATGACGATGGCGGTCAGCATGAGTGCTTGAGGAATTGGATCGACAATGTTGGTGACCTGCATATCGAGCAAGGGAGCTTGGGTTCCAATGCGGCTTCCTTCAAGGATGAAAAGCAGAACCACCGCGGCATTGATGATATTCAGCCCAAAGATTTTCTTGATGATATGCTTGTTTGCTATGATGGCCCAGAACCCTACCAGGAATATCATGAAAATAAGTGTTCTTTCAATCATCATGGCTTCTCCCCATCATGGCAATGCACATGCTTGCAATGCTTGTTCCTACTTTAAGACCAATGATGATATTGAGGAGGATTATGAAATTTGCAGAGATGTGGGATAAAGGGTTGCCAAAAAAACCTTTCCCCATCAGCATCCCACTGGTAGAAGCAAGTATGAGAGCAAGGAAGGAAAAACCTTCGATGCGGGCAAGAACGATGGGGTTGTTCAACTTGGTCTCTTTCTCGCTCTGATTGCCCAAGGCAAGAAAGACGATACCCGATGCCAAGATTACTCCTCCTTGGAATCCTCCCCCTGGGGAGATGTGCCCATAGAGCATCACATAAAAACCAAAAAGCAGGACGATGGGCCCCAGTTTTCCTGAGACCACTTCCAGAAGATGTGTTCTCAGTTGGTTTGATTTTCGCTTGTCTCGAGTAAGGAGGAAGGTGTTTGGGCTGTCTGATTTCTCCTTTTTCACCAAGCCAACCAGGATGGTCATGGTGCCGGTGATCGATACCAGCAAGACCAAAGTTTCTCCCAAGGTGTCCATCGCACGATAGCCAAGGTAAATAGCGCTGACACTATTGCTTGCACCAGTTTCGTTTGATGCGTTTTCAAAAAGATAGTCTCGTCCTTCATTAGGCCATGGATGTGAAGAGAGCAGGATAGGAGCAAGGGTAAAGGCGATAAGAAAAAACGTGACCAGAACTTTGCATGAGGAGAAAAGGTTGCTTTTTTTCATGATTCTTCCTTTTCTCTTCGTCGGGTATGCCTGATTGCCCAGACAAAAATCACGGTTGATATACCAGCTCCTACCGCAGCTTCGGTAATGGCGACATCCGGGGCTTTGAGTAGGACAAACAGTAAGGCTGAGAGCATGCTGATCCCTGAGAGCGCAATGACCGAGTGCAGTAGATCCTTACTGGCAATGACAAAGATTGAAAGAGCTAGGATAAGAACGAGTAGGATTAGATTCATAGTACTTGCTCCTTCTTTTTTTTAGTCTGTTCTGTGTCGTTTGATTCCCAAATGAACCTCCCCACGATGGAAGATCCTGTAGGAGCGGAAATTAGAAAGAAAACGATGATGACGACGATACGTGTCGCCATGCCTATTGAAGAAGAGAGCAACAACAATCCAAAGAATGTGGAGAGTGCACAGGTGGTTCCACATAGCGACCCGGCATGAAGACGACTATAGGGGTCACGGAACCTGAACAGTCCAATGATTCCTCCCAGCCCGAAGATGATGGCGATTAGAAAGCAGATCAAGGCAAAGATCTCTCGAATACTCATAAATCTTCTCCCTCTGAAGGCCGATCTTTAAGAAAGCGTGTAATGGCCAATAACCCGATGAATCCGAAGATGTCATAGACCAACGCTACATCAAGATAGAGTACCCGTTCTTGCTTGACTCCCCAGAGGACTAAGAGAGCAAGGCTTACTCCTGCAAGTACATTAAGGGCTACAAGCCGATCGCTGACCGTGGCTCCGAGAAGGAGACGGATGATACAAGCAAAAGCTGCAAACAGAAGGAACCATTGCATGACAACCAGCATGATGTCTCTTATAACCATACATGCCCCAATTGTTTTTCCATCTTCTCTTTTATGGCTATTCCTGCCGCCTTGGTGTGGGTGGTATTGCAAAAAAGCCAATGAACGGTGAGATGGTCGTCATTCAAATCAAGCGTCAAGGTACCTGGGGTGAAGGTAATGGCGTTTGATAAGGTCGCTCTTGCCAGATCTGAACGAAGTCTGGTCCTGAAGTGAACGATTCTCGGGTTGGTTTTACCTGTTATTACAGCAACAAGTACTTGGAAGCTTGACTTGTAGAGCTCTAGGAACATGAACAATAAAAATTTGAAGAGTCCCCAAAAACTTGGGAGGAAGAAGCGAAGATTTGCTTGATGTTCAGAGAGGAAAATGTCGTAAGTCAGCGCTGAAATCAAGAGTGATCCAAGAATACCTGCTAAAAGCGAGAAGGCTGAGAGGTCGGCGGTAAACAGCACCCAAACGGCAAACAGGAACAGGTTTGTGAAAAAGAATCGCAAGAGTTTCCATTTGCTGCGTATCTCCATCTATTGCTCCTTTTCACAGATCAATGTATGGAAATCAAGCGGATTGGTTGTCTTCTGCAACTCATTGCGTAGGGAAGCATCGTGCAGAAGCCGAGCCAGGCGACTGAGTATCTTCAAGTGAAAGCTGGCGCTCGACTGTGGTCCTACCAGCAGGAAAATCAGCGTGACAGGTTCACCATCCATCGCCTTGAAGTCTTGGGCAGGAGATAGCCTTGCTGCAGAAATGAGAGTCTTCTGCATGGAAGGACATCGTGCATGGGTGATGGCACATCCAAATCCCAAACAGGTGGTATGGTAGCCTTGTTGTTTTGCTTTCTCCATCAAATCCTTGTCCGCTAACAACGGAAACGCTTGAGTAAGCAGATTGGACAGGGTATCGATGATTAATTGCATGTTCGACTCGTTTAGATCGAGCAGAATGCATTTTGGATCCAAAAGGCTGCAAATCCCCTCCATGGCTATTCCTCTCCCTCATCTTCAACCAGGCCGCTGGCCCAGTCGACAGGGACGGTAAACATGATGCCCGTTCCCCCATTCTCCAAAGACCCCACGATTTCATCCACCAAGGCCTTTGCTTTTGCGACGACCGAATCATCCTTGACCACCGAAAGGATGGTCTTGTTGTAGGGTCTGTTTCCTTTCATGAAATCCTTGAAGCCTTCGAACAAGGGAACCTCATAGGTGAGAAATCTCCCCATCCCTTCGGAATCCAAGATGGTGGAACCGGTGATTCCCGCCTCTATATACGCTTGAAGGACTTCTTCCAGATACTCTTCGTTGTTCAGTACAAATACCAGTAGTTTCACTCGCTACCTTTACCTTTTTGTGTATGTCTTTACGATTAGCATCATTACGTTTCATCATCGTAGCATGAGAGAAGAAACCGGGTCAATTTGTATTTTCTTTCTTGCCTTTTTTGCATAATCCATGAATATCTATGCAGTTTCAGTTTTTCAAGTCTTGACATTTTATTTGTTCAAAGGGTACTGTTCTGTCATGAACACGAACCTGTACAGAGCCCATCATCACGGTATGATTAACCAACCTTAGACAGGTGGGCGCTGTTACCTATATATACAGACCTCCGCATGTCGCGGGGGTTTTTTTTATTATGAGGAGAAAGACATGGAACAAGTGTTGCGAATTGCGATCCAGAAAAGTGGAAGACTCAGTGAAAAATCCTTGGAAATCATCAAGAACTGTGGCATTAAGTTTGGCTCGGATTCTCGGGTATTGAAAGAACAGGCTTCCAACTTCCCTTTGGAGTTCCTCTATGTCCGTGATGACGATATTCCAACCTATGTTCGTGATGGAGTTGCAGATATCGGGATTGTCGGAAGGAACGAGTATGACGAGCAGGCCATCGATCTCGATGTCATTCGCGATCTTGGCTTTGCCAAGTGCCGATTGAGCATCGCCGTGCCCAACGACTTCTCATACCAAGGGCTTTCTTCCCTTGAGGGAAAGCGTATTGCAACCAGTTATCCTCATATCCTTCAGGGAGTCTTGGAAAAGCAGGGAGTCACAGCATCCTTTGTACAGGTTTCCGGTTCTGTGGAGGTGACTCCCGCCGTCGGCATCTCAGACGCCATCTGTGACTTGGTAAGTACCGGTGCCACCTTGGCCATGAACGGTCTGCGCGAAGTGCAGCAGATTTACACCTCGACTGCCGTCATGATCGGACGCAAGGAGATGGGAAGCGAAGAGAAGCAGAATATCCTCTCTCGTCTTATGCTTCGTCTCGATGCAGTCATGCGTGCAAACTCATACAAGTATGTTATTTTCAACCTTCCTGAAGAGCATCTCGACCAGGTTGCGGGGATTGTGGGAGGCATGAAGAGCCCCACGGTTACCCGTTTGATGGAGAAAGGGTGGGTTTCTGTCCAGACCGTTGTTGCTGAAGATACGTTCTGGGATGTCTTTGAACAGCTCAAGCAACTTGGAGCCCAAGGAATTTTGGTGACCCCAATTGAAAAGATGACTGAGTAGGAGGACTGCATGGCATATCTGAGTCGAGATTTTGATGTGGAAGGAGATGCTCTTTCCCGCCTGCTTGTACGGAACAATGAAAGCAGCAAGGAAGTTAAGACAAGTGTAGCGAACATTCTAGCTAAGGTTAAAGAGCATGGTGATGCAGCGCTTTTTTCATACGAGCAGCAGTTTGATGGTGCTGAACTGACTTCTCTAGAAGTGACGGAAGCTGAATTCGGACAAGCTGAAACCTTGGTTCCCGAGGCCTTGAAAGAGGCTCTTGGAGAGGCTTTTGTCAACATACTCGCTTTTCACCAAATGCAGGTTCCCCAAGATGAGCATCTTGAAGTTGCCCAAGGAGTTGAACTTTCAAGAAAGGTGGTTCCCATCCAACGTGTAGGACTCTATGTCCCGGGGGGAACAGCTCCATTGTTTTCCACTGTGCTCATGCTTGCCATTCCTGCAATGGTTGCAGGTTGCAAGGAAGTCCTTCTCTGTACACCTCCAGATGGTGAGGGCAATGTACATCCTGCCATCCTTTTTGCAGCAAAACTCGCTAAAGTGAAAAGAGTCTTCAAACTCGGTGGTGCCCAGGCGATAGGTGCTTTGGCCTATGGCAGCGAGAGTGTTCCCAAGGTCGATAAGATCTTCGGCCCTGGAAACCAATATGTCACAGCAGCGAAAATCCAGGTAAGCAGTGAATGCTGTGCCATCGACATGCCTGCTGGTCCCAGTGAAGTCATGGTGGTGGCTACCGTTGATGCCGACCCTGCTTTTGTTGCAAGTGATTTGCTCAGCCAGGCTGAACATGGAAAAGACAGTCAGTCGATGTTGGTCATCCAAGCCGATCGAGAAGCAGGGTATGCGTTTCTTGACAAGGTTGAGGCCCAACTCTCCTTGCAAATGCAGTCGTTGAAAAGACAACAGTTTCTTCTCTCCTCCCTTGGACACTCCCATGCCATCGTCTGCCCAACGCTAAAAAAGGTGGCCTTCGTGGTGAACAGCTATGCTCCTGAACATCTGATCATCAATACCACCGAACCGGAGAAGCTGGAAAAGCTGGTGGTGAATGCGGGGTCCCTTTTCATTGGTCCCTGGTCCTGCGAAACAGCAGGAGACTATGCAAGTGGAACAAACCATACCCTGCCTACCAATGGC
>JAQVVB010000132.1 GCA_028699215.1 Sphaerochaeta sp.
CATACCCAACCATAGGTTTACGGTCAGCAAAAATGGAGCGTATCAACGGAGAAGTATACCCTTCTGTCTTCTTTCTGAGTTTGAACTTCTCAAGGGCGTTACATACCGTCGGAGTATCGAATTGCCTCAGTTCTGATAATTGTTCCAGATTCAAATAATTCATGGTTTCTTCCTTTAGGTTCGCATCTTTTTCGGATGGTTAACCGGCCAAGTCGGCTCCTTTCCTGTAAGTACTTCATCGATGCCCTGTGCCGCGTGCAAGGCCATCCTTATCATGCAATCCGAGGTGAGGGCTGCATTATGAGGAGTGAGCAGAACATTTTCAAAAGCAAGCAATGGGTTGTCTTTCTTAGGCGGCTCATCATCGAACACATCCAAGGCAGCCCCTGCAAGGAGTTTCATTTGCAAAGCCTTAACCAAATCCTGTTCCACCACCAGCTCTCCTCGAGCGAGGTTAATGAAATACGCACTTTTCTTCATGAGCTGGAATTGGGAGAGCTTTACCGTCTTATCATTGGCCTTGTTCGAAGGATAGTGAATGGAAACGAAATCACCCATTCTGAACGCGTCGTCAAATGTCTCAAGCCTCTCTACATAGGGAGGAAAAGAAACCTCTTTCGTCCTTGAGTCGTACCCAACAACGTTCATCCCCAACCCTTCATGGGCTTTTTGCGCAAGAAGCCTCCCGATTTTTCCCATACCGATTAAGGCAAGGGTTTTCCCTTGCAAATCGATGCCTATCGTTCTGTTGCGGAAATCAAAATCCCCTTGATGGGCAGCACGATTGCTTGCCAACAAGTTCCTTCCCAAAGCCACAATGAATCCAATACCCATTTCGGCAACTGTATTGGAGTTTGAAGTCGGACCATTGGTGACCCAGATTCCCAACTCCTCAGCTACCATGAGATCCACCAGATTCACACCGACCCCATGCCGACTCATCACTTTCAGATTTTTCGCTGCATGCAGAATTTCAGCATCATATGCTTCATTGCGAAACAAAATGGCATCCACCTCAGACACATCACGAAGGAGAGAAGCTTTATCGGTTCCCCTACCCATCTTGATGGCATATCCTTTTTGTCTAAGAAAAGCCTTTCCTTCTTCAGCAACATCCTGGGGGATTAAAACAGTTTTCATGGAGTCCCTCATTTATATTTTTTTGCAATAGAAGCAAACCCCTGTCCAATAACATCGATATCTATGGAATTCATCACCATCTGCATGCGGTCTTTCCAAAGATCAAGCAACGCATCACCCGAGTGAATGGAAAACACCTTATGATGTCGTTCTGCTGCTTCACATACCTTTTCGATGGCATCCTGTACCAGCGGATCGAACAACTTGCCAGGAACACCCAACGAAATGGAAAGATCATTAGGGCCGACGAGAAGCACATCAATGCCTTCTGTTGAAGCAATGGCATCAATATTTTCGATAGCCTCAAAGGTCTCTATCTGTGCAATTGTGAGTGTCTTTCTGTTCTGAGAAGTCATGAATTCAACGGCATCTTTCCCCATTCCTTGGTAATCCGTCAAACCACCATTACTACCCAAGCCTCTGTTTCCAATCGGTGCATATCTCGCCCAACTGACCAGTTTTGCTGCATCATCTGCATTATTCACCATCGGAACCATGATGCCTTCAATACCGGCATCCATCAAACGAGAAACATAGCTTCTTGCAAGTTCTGGAACTCGAGCAAAAACACCAACACCTGAAGAGCGTGCCACCTTGGCTATATCCTCAGCATTTTCAATCGTATACGAACCGTGCTCCATGTCCAGCATGATGAAATCGAGTCCACCAAACTTTGCAATGCTCGCAATGGAAGGGTTTCTTACCATTCGCACCATGGTGCCTACGATTTTTTCTCCTGCTCTCAGTCGTTCCACTGCTGTATCATTCATTACTTTTCATCCTATTATCATCCTTGGAAAACAACCAAACAGATCTACTTTCTCGAGGAACCTCTTTGTATGCTTCCCAAACTTTTGTATCCATCAATTCCCTACTTGAAAAAGACGAAAACCATGCTTCCCACCAAATACATATCACATTCGATATATGGTGGTGAATTTTGCCATACTTTCTCGAGCCAAAGCACCGAGGGAGAGCGTATCCGACATGCAGGTTGCAATATCGGCTCCTTGCTCAAACTTCCTCTTCGCCCCTTCCCAATCAGGGCCGAGCGACATGAGGTACTTTTCGGAAGCAATCACTTTTTGCTCAACAAAAGCGAGAGCTTGCTTGGCCTCTTGGGCATTTGCATTCCCAAGAAATCCTAAATTGGTTGCCAAGTCGACTGGACCAACCATGATTCCATCAAATCCATCGAGAGCCAGGATTCCATCCAAATTCTCAATTCCCTTGGAAGACTCAATCATAAGAAACAACATCACCTCGTCGTTGGCCCTTGAAAAATATGCAAGAGGGTCGTTCCCAAAGTGGGCTGCACGAGTACTCCCGGCAACCCCTCGAATTCCCCCTAAAGGATACGTCACGGCAGCAATGGCTGCCTTAGCCTCCTCGACGGTCTCAACATTGGGAACGATGATGCCATAGGCCCCAGCATCTAGAATTCGCTTGATCTGAACAAAATCATTCCAAGGGGCCCGTACAAACGGGACGGCAGGATAGCCGTTCATCGCCTGCAACTGCGTCACCAGTACAGGCAAATCTACGGGAGAGTGTTCCATATCGATGATAATGACATCCATACCTGCATCAGCCATGACCTCGACGGTAATGTTGCTTCCACTTTGAGCCCAAGAGGCCAACACCTTCTTGCCTTGTTGCAGTTTTTCCTTAACGTCGTTATGGTTTTTTCCTACCATTATTTTACTTCCCTACATTTACTCAACGCTTCTGCACGTCTATTTGCTCGCGGCAAAAGAATTGAAAAAGCGACCGTAAGCAACAGGAAGAACAAGCTGTCAAAATTAGTGATGAATACCATCGGGTTGCCATTGCTCAAGGTCAAGGAAGTCCTCATATATTGTTCACATAAAGGACCTAGAATGACCGCCAATATGAATGGTACATTCGGATACTTCTGCTTCTTGAAGAAATACATCACTACACCAATAATAAGAGCCACTGCCATCTGAAACGTTGAGTAGGTGGCGGCGAAGACGCCAAGAATGGCAATCAATGCAATGGAACTGTAAAGTACCAAACGGTTAATCTTTACGATTTTCAGATAATAGGGTCCAAAGAGAAATAAGGAGAGCGGCATCAGTACAGCTGCACTGATAAGCAAAGCCATATACATGGGAGCCATGACATGCATCTGCTTGACTAATAGGTCTGGGCCAGGCACAACGCCATAGACCATGAGAACCCCTAGGATGATGGCAGTTGTACCGTCACCAGGAATGCCCAAGGAGAGCATGGGAACCAAAGCTCCTCCGCACATTGCGTTGTTTGCCGTTTCTGCGGCTACCAGTCCATCAACTGCACCATTGCCAAACATTTCTGGATGCTTGGATGTTCGTTTTGCTTCTACATAGGAGACAAACGCAGCCATGGAAGCACCGGCTCCGGGAAGCACTCCGATGATATAGCCGATGGACGAACTCTTGATATAGGTCATCCAGCCGATTTCCCTCATTTCCTTGAAGGAAGGAAAAAAATCACTCCGCTTGAATTTCATGCTGTTCGCTGCATTGGTCATCTTATTATATTCAGCATTGTTGACCGTCGATTGGTCGAAGAGTTCACTGATTGCAAACGCTCCAATGATCAGAGTAGTCAGATCTATTCCCTCAATGAGGTTCGGGTTACCAAACGTAAAACGGGAGACGGATTTCAAAGGGTCCATCCCGATAGTAGACAGCATGATGCCGAAAGCCATGGAAATAACGGCTTTCGTTCTATTCTTTTCAACAATGACAATGACTATCAAGGCAAAGAGGATCAAAGAGAATTTTCCAGGAGTCCTGATTTTCAGGGCAAGGCTGACAGCCAACGGTGAAATGAAAATCAAAAGAAGAGCACCAATGGTGCCACCGATGGCAGATCCGATGGTTGCATGCCCTATTGCCTTTGCTCCCAGACCTTTCTTCATCATGGGATGGCCTTCCATGCAAGTCATCAACGCAGAAGGTGCACCAGGAATATTGATGGTGATGGCTGTAATACTTCCTGAGTAGATACCGGACATATATACGCCCATGCACATGATCAAAGCATAGGTCATCGGCATGGTGTAGGTCATTGGCAGCAACAAAACGATGGCGAGCATCGATGTCAATCCAGGGAGAGCTCCAAAAATGATTCCAATGAAAAAACCAATGGAAAGGTAAAGAAGGGACAATGGCTGGAAGACAACCGCTGTACCGCTGAGAATCTGCAGTATTTGATCCATGACTTATCTCCAAATCTCAGGAAATCTGATATCGAATGCAATCGCATACATGACATATACGACAACAGCTATCAAAAGCGCAAAAATAATCTTCTTCACGATGAATTGAGGTTTATCGTCATAGACCATCATGAAGAAAAAAATATACAAAGGGGCCAATATGCTGAACCCAAGCAGTTCGAACAGGGCGATGAATACTGCCATGATGACTACAGTCAATACAGGCTTGATGCTCTTCTTCTTGACTACAACTTCTTTCCCTTCTGCAATTTCTTTCTTCACATCCTTCAAACCATCAAACAAGAGCTTGAGGGCAGCTGGAGTAGCAACCAAAAAAATGATTACAGGAAACGAGGATTCAGATAGCATTCCATCCACAAGAGGAGATGATAGTTGCAGTGCACTGACTACATAAATGATGAGCGCAATCTGCATGAAAAAGGGAATGATGACCTTTGCCTGCAGATAGTGATTTCGACTATTCATATTGTTAACTCCTATACAACACAGAACTGTACTTACGGACCTTTTCTTGAGAAGCAGTGATTGAATACCGCATGGCTCATGCCATGCGGTAATGGATCAACGATACACAACACAATCAAAGATCCTACAATCTGCAATGCTTACAGAACACCTGCATCCTTAAGAGCTTGGAGAGCCTTGGTTTCGCCGGAAATCTTGCCGTCGACAAAGGCCTTCAGTTCTGCCCCGCTCTTGAAATCAGGAGTAACACCAACGGTCTTGGTCCAGTCAGCAAACTCTTTGCTGGTGGCTGCTGAGCCGAAAGCCTTAACAAGTTTTTCGATGATATCAGCGGGAGTGCCGGCAGGAGCAGCGAGGGTAAGGAAAGATCCGGAAAGGAGGCTTTCGTCAAGACCGAGTTCCTTGCTGGTGGGAACAGTGGGATATCCACCGTTGCGGACACTACTGAACTCGATGACACCAATTGCATCACCTGAATTGAGAAGTGGAGCAAAGTCACCAAGGCTGGTGATTGCTGCATCTACTTCGCCATTGAGGATGGCTTCACGCTGAGGAGCAGAACCCTGATAGGAAATCATGTTGAACTTAACACCATAGAGGTCCTGGATTTTCAAAGCAAGCAGGTTTACTCGGCTACCAATTCCCTGGTCAGCGACCTTGATTTTTCCTGGATTTGCTTTTGCAGCAGCAATTAATGCGTCAAAAGTCTTGTAGGGGGAGTTTTTTCCAACCATGAGGGCATCGGGTTCTTGGGTGATCAAAGCAAAAATCTGAACCTTTGCAAGATCATACCCTTTGATGAGGCCTGTGAAAGGAGCATTGATAATTGAACCATAGTTGAGGTTGCCGATGGTATAGCCATCATTTTTTGCACCCATCAGAAGGTTGGGGCCAACTGCGTCATCAGCACCGGGCTTGTTCACAAAGTAAATGGCAGAGCCAAGTTCTTTTTCTGCAAGCTGGGAAATTTTGCGTGAGATTGCATCAGTACCACCGCCAGCGCCGGAGCTTACAATAAATTCAATATCCTTGCTAGGATAGACTTCAGGTGCACCATTAGCGAACAAAGCAGTAGATGCCAACAGTACGCATGCGAGTAAAACAATTACTCTTTTACCTTTCATACAAGACCTCCTAATGACTACTGTTATTTCTTCATACTTCGTGGTTTTGGTAGTCATCGTTCAAATTCTCTCCCTAATACAAAGGGAAACAAAAAACTGCTAATCACTGATTATCAGTTTTGTTAGTGTTAGTATATCATTCATATGCTAGATGTCAATAAAAATTTATGCATTGAGCATTTGTAAATATTGGTTAAAATTACAAGCATAAAATATAAGATTTTATGCTATCAGCCTAGAAAATTTTTAATATTTCAACGCCAGTCTTTCTTTCCTACGATTACTATGTCGCTCGGCGATTTCTCCAGCCAACACCTCGTTTTGGGATTTCAAGGCTTCATATAAATCCTTGTGATCTTTTATTGATTGTGGAAATTCCGAAACAAAATCAGAATATCTCATTCTCGATTCCCGAAGCATTGAGTGGATGACATTGATCAAGGAAAAGAAAAGCGGATTTCTTGAGCTTTCAGCAAGCTTATTATGGAACTGCTCATCCAGGTAAATCATCTCTTTCTGTTCAGTTGCCTTATCCATGGCATCGATGAGAATCTTGATTTCTGCAAGATCCTCAACCGTTTGAATCTTAGCAACCCGTTTGGATATACCTCGTTCCAAAGTGGTCTTCAAATCATAGAGATCGAAAAGAGGAGGCTGAGTATTCATGTACATGGCCTCAAACAACAAAGCAAAAGGTCCTATGATGGCAGAAAGCCCCATATCAGCAACATAACAACCAGAACGAGGAATTATTTTAATCAATCCCATGGCAGCGGCACGCATTAACCCAGAACGAACCTGACTCTGTGACAACTCCAATTCCAAGGAAAACGTTCTGATCGATGGCAATTTATCTCCTGCCTTCAACCCCTTGGTGCGGATATAGCGCACCAAAGAAAAGACCATCTTATCCTCTTCATCCCGGCACATTCCCATCAGAATCTCATCCATTGCACACCTACCAATCTGATAATCACATTACTCCATAAAGTGACATATCAGATAAACCCCTGTCAAGGAAATTTTGTCATACTCAAAGAAAAACTATTTTCACAGAGGTGCATCCTAGTTCCCAACCCCGTGTATCAGGAGAATTTTTTGCAATGAAAGCACAAGTCTGCTCTCCCTTATTTCCTTCTTGACAACACATACCCCCTTTTCCATACTTGCTCCATGGAAAGACCAACACACCTACGATAT
>JAQVVB010000133.1 GCA_028699215.1 Sphaerochaeta sp.
CCATAGACCTCTCTTCCTGTACTTTTTGGTGGTTTCATCGAAAAATAAGGATCTTCCATCAAGGAAGAGAGAATCACTTGTGATACGTTTCCACGAGAAGCGATGGCTCCTCCATCATCGTATTGCATCGAATCGTTGGTCCCTATGGAGACAATTCGGTCGATGATCATATTTCCCGGACCGGTATCAAAAGCAAAAACGCTTTCAGCGTCACCACCAAAAGGAAGGACCGTTACATTTCCAATTCCCCCGATGTTCTGGACAGCAATTCCTTTTTCCTTATTTCCAAAAAGAAGGTAATCAATATAGGGGGCGAGCGGAGCACCCTGCCCTCCTTCCGCCATGTCGGCAGAGCGAAAATCTGAAATAACTGTTAGACCTGTAAGGGAAGAGACTAGTTGCGCATTTCCAATTTGCAACGTCCCGGTCACATCGATGGGGCCTAGGGGGCCTGGAAAGGATTCAGCAACAGGTGCATGCCAGACTGTTTGGCCATGCATGCTGATACCATCAATGAGGTTCTTGTCATAGGGTCCTTTATCGATGAGCGCATTCACAGCTGCTGCATTCCAATAAGCCAGACCAAAATGAGCAAGTGTCAAATCCTTGATATCTGCGTTTTTCGGTATGCACAGGTTTGATACTTTTTCTTTGACCTCTTTTGTGTAGGGCAATGACACTTGATCGAGTAAGGTCACATTCAATACGTGTTGATGCTCATCGGTGGTAATGGATACCAGTACGGCATCTACCCCATCGAGAGAGGTCCCTGACATGAGTCCAACGATTTGGTGTTCTTTTCGTTCTCGATAGTCGTGAAAAAAGTCAGTTTGTTTCATACATCTATCCCCGATGTTGGCAGTATATGATACAATATTTCAAAACGCAATAAATATTGAAATATTATTTCTTTACATTAAGCTATCATAGTGATAAAGTTAGTTACATTGAAATAAAATTTCAAAATAGAGTACTTTATACAAAGTAATCTATACGTAGGGAGAAGTCCGCCAGTGGATACACACATTACACAAGAATTGCTCAACAACCTCACCACAGAGCAATGCAATGAAAAATCAACCAATATTGATGAGTTATCCATCATGAACATTCTTCAGATCATCAACAATGAAGATAAAACTGTTCCTTTTGCTGTTGAAAAACAATTGCCCATCATAGAAGCCTTGGTGTCAGATATTGTAGATTCCTTTAGAAATGGAGGACGACTGATTTACATTGGAGCTGGTACCTCGGGAAGATTGGGAGTCCTTGATGCCTCAGAATGTCCCCCCACCTTTGGTGTTCCCAGAACCATGGTGCAAGGCTTGATAGCCGGAGGAAGCGAGGCCTTGGTTCGCTCCATTGAAAATGCTGAGGATAACTATGAAGGGGGAATCAGAGAACTTCAATCTATGAATTTCTCTGACAAGGATGTCTTGGTCGGCATCACCGCCTCAGGCCAAGCTCCGTATGTCATTGGAGCAATGGAGTATGCACAAACGTTGAATGCAGTGGTTGGTGCCATCAGCTGCAACAAAGGCTCAAAAACCTTTGCTCATGCAAAACATGCAATTTTTCTAGATATCGGACCTGAGGTCATCACAGGCAGTACCCGCATGAAAGCAGGGACCGCACAGAAACTGGTTCTCAACATGTTGACGACTGCAAGCATGATTCGTTTAGGAAAAGTGTATCGGAACCTCATGGTTGATTTGACTCCTGTGAACAAAAAGTTGGTGGAGCGTTCAAAAAGACTCATCAAACAAGCAACGGATTGTACTGAAGAGGAGGCTTCTGTGGCCTTTGAATCCTCCTTGAGGAGACCAAAAATTGCCATTTTGATGATCCTGCTCAATATCGATGCCGAAACGGCCGAATCGTTGGAAATGGAGACGAAAGGTCCCATTTCTGAATCCATTCGCTTGTATCATGCAAGATCTAAAGGATAAGCTGTCAAAAGGGGACATACCGTGAATGAGTTGTTACAAATCCAAGGAGCTCTTTTTGACATTAATGCAAGGTGGGATCTGCTTGCTGATTCTGAAAAGAAAGTTGCTGCCTATGTATTGAAAGAACCAAAAAAGACGTTGCACTATAATGTAAGGGAACTCGCAAAACAGAGTGGATCAAGCCAAGCTGCGGTTATTCGTTTCTGTAGGCATCTCGATTTCGAAAGCTTCAATAATTTCAAACTTCGTTTGGCGAAAGACGTATTCGATAATTATGATGAGCGATATATTCCCGATATGGAGTTGGAATCAGAATCCTCCCCCACAACGGTTATTCATGGAGTCATTGATCGTTTCCAACGCTCCTTCATCTCCTTGGAGCGCACTATTCGTGGAGAAGATTTGGAAAATGCTGTCAATTTGATGCTTATTGCCCAGAAAATCGTGTTGTTTGGTGTGGGTGCTTCCGGGGTGGTGGCCTTTGATTTCATGCAAAAGCTCGTCAGAGTTGGACTATCGGTGTTCTATACCCCGGATACAGATTTGCAATTGACTGCAGCTTCCACCATCAGAGCTGGGGATTGCGCCTTCATCATTTCATATTCTGGTGAAAAGGATGACATGGTCGAGGCAGCCAAGCAGATACGTAAGAATAAGGCTTCGATCATTTCCTTGACCATGGATAATGATAACACCATACGCTCTTTGTCTGATATAAGTCTTCTTGTCCCTGTTTCTGAAAGAATCTATCGTCAAGGAGCAAGTACTTCCAGGATCAATCAGCTTGCAGTGATTGACATTCTCTATTCTTTGATGGTATCGAGAAATCTCGATGCATCCATTGAAGCCCTTGAACACACCATGGAAGTAACGCATAGAAATCCTGTGCAAAATACAAAGAAAACAATGGAATAAACGGTATGCCAAGAATCATCAACACCAAAGATCTCTCTCTTTCATATGAGAACGCTCCAATGAAGGAGTATGAAGGTTATTCATCCCAAGACGTAGCCAAACTTGCTGGACTGAAGGATTTTTCGTTGCATGTTTGTCAATTGAAGTCAGGTCAGTTCTCATGCCCCTATCATTTTCATCATCATGCGGAAGAGATGTTCGTCATACTCAGTGGAGTTGGCACCTTGCGGACGGAAAAAGGGCTTACCCCTGTGGGTGTTGGTGATGTGATCTTGTTTGAAGAGGGGAAGTGTGGAGCTCACCAACTTGCCAATGAAGGCGATGATGATTTGGTGTATTTGGATTTGAGAAGCATCCATGCATTGGATGTCTGTGAATACCCAGATACCAATAAAGTGAACATTCTTCCTGCAAGAGAGACCTACTTCAAAGGAAATGAAGCCGAATATTTTGAGGGAGAAGAAAAGCTCAGTTCCCTATGGAAACGTCTCCCCCATCTATCGCGTTAGCTAGCAAGAAAGTCTTTCAGAGAGTCCATCAAGACAGTGGCGTCATGCATCCCCAAATCGTAGAGGTTCTTCAGCACCTGTTGGTTTTTCTCGAGTCTGCTTACATCAATTTGACGACTTGGGCGGATGATGAAGACCTTCCCTTCTTGTTCGTAGGATGAAAGCTTTTCCAAGGTTTCATTGTATATCCTGTGTCGTCTTTCCATGGCAGAAACGATACCAGGATAATTTTTTCCATATTTCAGCGTGTACAATGCGCTCCCTTTGGAAGGTTTTTTTGAATATCCTGCTGGTCTGGTGAGCACGACGACTGCTTTTTCGGCACCATCAGAAAAAGCCTTTTCTATGGGGATCGGGTCGGCGATTCCCCCATCCAACAGGTCAAGGTTTTCAACACGTTGGATGGTAGAAAGCAAAGGAAGGGAACAAGATGCTTGAATGTGCTTGAACGCTTCTTCTTTTTCTATCGGTACATCATTGAAGTACACGGGTTTACCAGTCTTGCAATCAGTACACCCAACAATCATTTTTCCTTGAAAGGCGTTGAAAGCCTCATAATCAAACGGAACCAAATTATTTGGTATTTCCTTGAAAATGAAGTCCATGCCGAAAATCGATCCAGTTTTCAAAAGGTTTCTGTATGATAAATAGCGTTTGTCGATGGCATAGGTTCCATTTACTTGCCAATTCCGCCCTCGTTGATTGCTTACGTAACTGAAAAGATAGCTTGCTCCGGCACTTACTCCGATGCAATAGGGGAAATGTATTTTTGTATCCAAAAAGACATCTAAGACCCCTCCTGTATAGAGGCCTCTCATTCCTCCACCTTCGCATACCAGAGCAAGAGAATCCATATTACGCCAATTCTCCTCTGTAGGTGTTTCCTTTCAATTCCACTAAGTTCACCAAGACAAGACTTCCGATGGGAGACGTGCCGGTAAATACGACCATCTCGTTGTGTTCGGTTCGTCCAAGCATTTGGTTTTCATCATTACGGGAGACTTGTGTGACCAATACTTGGACTTTTCCATGCGTTCGTTTTGATTTCTCCTTGGTGAAAATCTCATGTTGGAAGTCAATGAGCTTTGTAAGTCGTCTTCCCTTCTCTTCCTCTTCAATGGCCCCTTCAAAAGTGACTGACCTCGTGCCTTCTCGTGGATTATAGTAATACATGAAAGCTTCTATGCATTTCATCTCTTCCAACGCAGATATCGTATCAAGGTATTCTTCTTCGGTTTCAGAAGGAAAACCAACCATTACATCAGTTGCAAAGGTGGCCGATGGTACTTCTTGTTTTATGGTCTTGATGAGTTGAAGGAATTTTTCCCTTGTATATCGTCTGTTCATGAGACCAAGAATCCGCGTATTGCCACTTTGCATGGGTATATGCAGGTGTTTGGCGACTTTCTCTTCGTTCTTGATGACTTGAATGAGTTCCTCGGAAAAATCTTTAGGATGGGGGCTTTCAAATCTGATCCAGGCAATATCACCGGCGACTGCACAAACCTTCTGCAACAAGGAGGGGAAAGTTATCACTTCATTGTTTTCTTCGAAGTGATAGCTGTTTACATTCTGCCCCAATAGGGTGATTTCCTTAACGCCCTTTTTGTCAAGGAATCGTACTTCTTCAAGGATTTCTTCTACAGGACGGGAAATTTCCCGTCCTCGCACGTACGGGACGATGCAGTAGGTACAAAAATTATTACATCCATTTAGGATGGGGATATAGGAAGAGTACTCCCCTTCTTGATAGTAGGATTTCCCAAAACTATAGGTTTCACTGTGTAGGTCTGTTTTGCCATCGGCTGAGGTGAGGATGTCTACAATTCTTTGTTTGTCATTTGTTCCTACCACATGGTCAACTTGAGGCGCTTCGTCTTTCAACTCTTCTTGCAATCGTTCTGCCATACATCCGGTGACAATCAGGGTGAGTGGATGCATTGTTTTGATCCGCGCGAAGAATCCCAACCTTCCCCAAATACGATTTTCGGCGCTTTTACGAACCGAACAGGTATTGAGGATGGCACAATCAGCATCTTCGGCTTTTTCTGCGGGTACAAGACCAGCTCCTTTGAGCTGGAGTTCCAATGCATTGCTTTCAGCAATATTCATCTGACAACCATAGGTTTCTATCCAATACGAGTGAATCATTCAATATCCTTCAGGGCAAGTTGCGTTGCAGCTTGCAGTGTGTTTTTCATAAGCATGGCGATGGTCATTACGCCAACTCCTCCAGGAACTGGGGTGATGGATTGGCAATGGGATGCTACTTGGTCATAGTCGACGTCTCCGACCAAGCGGTATCCCCGTTTACGTGTTGAGTCTTCAATGCGATTGATGCCGACATCGATTATGACAACACCTTCCTTTATCATTTCAGGTTTCACAAAGAGAGGTTTTCCAATAGCAGCAATGATGATGTCAGCTTGGCGTGTATAGGACGCAAGGTTTTCGGTTCGGGAATGACATACAGTAACGGTTGCATCACGTCCTTTCTGCATCAAAAGCGCCGCCATGGGTTTTCCCACGATGTTGCTTCTTCCCAAGATTACGACATGCTTCCCCTTTGTTTCTATGTGATAGTAGTCCAGCATTTCCAATATGCCTTTCGGGGTGCAGCTCACAAAACAGGGAAGTCCTATCAGTAGGTTGCCGACGCTTTGTGGGTGGAAACCATCTACGTCTTTGTCTTTATCTATGGTCTCAATGACCAGATCTGCATCAAGATTCTTGGGAAGTGGCATTTGCACTAAAATACCGTGGACTGAAGAATCCGCATTGAGATCCTTTATCAGCTTGACAAGCTCGTCTTGGCTGACAGTTTCACTAAGATGGTAGTCACGATGACCGAAGCCTAGGGAAATGCAGGCTTTTTTCTTGCTTTCAACATAGCTTTGGCTTGCTGGGTCATTACCCACCAAAACTACAGCCAAGGTAGGTGCATACCCATTGATTGCAACAAATTCTGCTGTTTTCTTCTTCAAATCAACATATACTGCTTCTGAAACTTCTTTTCCTGACAATATCTGCACGCTATCCATCCTTCCTTAGACCATACACTACTGTAAAATGGGGGTGTAAGGCAACAAACGCTGGTGAATTTTGCTTTGTCTTTCATTTTACTTTAGGCTATATTAACGATATGGTTTTCATATCTTGCTGTTTTAGGTATGATAGATCATATAGCCTTGTAACGGACAAAACTTATACTTGTTCTCCAAGCATATACCAGAGGTAACCATGAAAAAGATTTTGTTGCTATGTATCATAGCAGTCCTTCTTCCTGCTTCTATGTTTGCAATCTCCTACTATGATGCAGGAAGCCATTTGTTCTCATTTCGTCTAGGAACCAATGTACCTACGTTTACGTATTTCATACAAGATAATGATTGGAAAGTGGGGCCTGGAGAAGGAAATACCGGTATGGATTTGGGTGGTTATGGTGCCATTAGCTACCAGGTTTTCAACTCCCCCAAAACTGCTATCGGCGGTGAAATCGGCTATAACTTCAATTATTCTGCGGATGATGAGTTCTTTTCTGCCGTTCCTTTTTTTGCAAAGTATTCTTTCTTCCCTGTACAAGGTGTAGTTGATCTTCCTATTTCCTTTGGACTTGGTGGTGCTTACAACAAATACAATGATGCAACCTTCCTTTCCCTATATGCGAATGTCGAGCTTGGAGCGACTTGGTATCCAGGAGAGAATTGGGGCTTTGGAATTTCCACCGGTTTGTGGGTCATTCCAGAGTT
>JAQVVB010000134.1 GCA_028699215.1 Sphaerochaeta sp.
GGAAAACGAAGAGGCTGGAGGTTCCTTCCGATCTTTCATCCAACGCAACATGATTCACTCGCCAGTTATTTTCTGGGCCTTGGACTTCTTGCAAAGCGGAAGAATCGACGCCCCTCTCAACCGCTACGAAGAGATGTTTCTCCCAGAGAGTCTCCATCAGGCCGTCTTGGATTTCACCTATGCAGATGGCACGCCTCTAGCCCGACGTAATACAGTCCTTCACGATACAAGCAATACGGGAGTCCGATTCGTTGCCCATACCAAAAATGTAAACTATGACTGGGCCTATGCCCTTGCAGGCATCTGCTTGGGGTTGATTGGATACCTGCTTGCAAACAATCATAAACGTCTCTGGGGGCTCTATTACGGGATGCTTTCACTTATATTGGGAGTACTCGGAACACTGTTGCTCTTTATGATGACGCTCTCAGATATGGATATGACGTATTTCAATGAGAACATAGTTTTCATAAATCCTATGTTGTTTGCAGGCGCCGTTTCATGCTTCGCGATGGTGTTCTCTAAAAAGCGAAGGGGAAACCTTGCAGTTTCCCTCTTTCGCATCTTTTCGGTCGTGATTTGCATCCTGATCGTCGCAAAAGGCGTATTCCCTTCAGTACTCAACCAAGACAACCTGAGAATCCTGTTGTTGATCTTACCGGTGTTCTTCTCAGGGGCGGCTTTTCAAGGCAGAGGCTACAGAAAACAACTCTAGTTTTTCCATCTCAAGTCGCTTTGCTGCAAACAATGCAGGGAAACCCCCTATTTGTTGATTGAAATAGGTCGCCTTTGCGTTGTAAGCATCCAGGTAGGGTTGCATTTCTTTTTCACAAGCGTAGATTTTTTCATAATAGGCTGCATAGAGAAGATAGTCTTGATCTGTGAATATCTTTCTTTGCAGGATATCGAGTTGACCATCCAGTTTACCATAGAGTTCACTCAGCACTTGGGGGGATTCAACACCTTCAAACATCTGAATCGTTTGTGAAATCTCATCCGTCAACGTTGTATCTGCAATGAGTTCAACCAATTTTTGTGCATAGGAGAACCGTTGCTCTATTTGATCATAGCTCTGTTCAAAATACCAAATTGCTTCTTTTTCATATCTTTGCAGTCGATTGACATTATTCCTGTCAATGGCAAAACCAGCAAAAAACAAGAGAAACGCAACAACCGCAATGCTGATGACAGCACTGCGGAGGTTTGGAAAATAGGGTTTTTTCCTAGAGGACAACTTTTGTTCCCTTTCCTTCATAGAGTGAACCATAGAGGTGCTCAGGATCAGTAATGAGTCCAGTATTTCCAGTAGTCTTCACAAAATCCACGATAGCCTGCACTTTAGGAAGCATGCTGCCGGGAGCAAAATGCCCTTCTGCAATATATTGTTCTGCTTCAGAGGTTGTGATGGTATCCAAGGTAATCTGATTCGGCTTACCGTAATTGAGACAAACTTTCTCTACCGCAGTGGAGATTACAAACAGATCGGCCTTGAGTTGCTTAGCCATAAGAGCTGCAGCAAGATCCTTGTCGATCACCGCCTCACGACCGTGCAACATTCCCTGTTCATCACGGACGACTGGAATTCCGCCACCACCGCCGGCAATGACGATGACCTTGTTGTCCAGCAACGTCTTGATGGTATCGATCTCAACGATTGCCTTGGGTTTTGGGCTTGCAACCACACGGCGATATCCGCGTCCTGCATCTTCAACGCAATCCCACTGATCATGTTCCTTATGATAGTCTGCATCTTCTTTGGTCATAAAAGAACCAATCGGCTTGGAAGGTTTGCCAAAGGAAGGATCATCATCAGAAACTTCCACCTGGGTGACCACAGTTGCAACGCTGGGGTTGAGACCAACCTTGGTGAATTCATTCTTCAAGGCCATCTGCAGTTGATATCCGATGGCTCCTTGGGTGTCTGCGACACAACTATCGAGGGGAACGGTATGGAGAATCGAGCGAGAGAATTCTGCACGGAGCAAAATAAATCCTACTTGAGGTCCATTTCCATGTGCAATAACGACTCTGTGTCCGGCCTGAACGAGCCTTACAATATGTGCAGCTGTCTTGCGGGCAGCCTCATACTGGGCGGATACCGATACGTGTTTTGAGTCTTCAATCAGTGAGTTGCCGCCAATGGCGATTACTATAAGCTTGCTATCCATGCTATATTTCCTTCCTTCATGATAAAACAGTCTGTATGTGTACTCTCATCATAGCACGAATGCAACAAATTGCAACACTTTTTCACCTAGCCCCTGCTAAATTCATAAAGAATGCAAAACCATGAATCAGACCTAAAAATCCTCATTTTTCGTTTAGCTATATGCCCGAATTAGAGATACGACAACAAAAAGGGGACAAGCAAATCCTATAAGCTAAAACACACCTTCTTTTCCAGGTGACATCAAAGATGAAACCTTATCCTGAAGAGTCAGTTTTAGACAGATGTTAGCATTTGACCCACTTCCCTTCTTTGAGATACACTTGCTCGAATCGAGACTGAATTGAAGCAATCGTATGGAATGAATATTTAGTTTTTGACAATCTCTAAACAATTGGGAAAGAAAGGACCTATCAAAGGTGAATAGTCACTTTCCTTCCAGTAAAAGTTTGATTACTTTTAGTTTGTACGGAAGAAATTTTCCGCACATATATAAAATGTATATATACGGAGGCGCTATGTCTGAACAGGAACTGATGCCAATTGAGCAACTGCTTCCCAATAATTTGTTTATCCTTCCGGTTACGGGTAACCCCGTATTCCCCGGACTGTTCACCCCCTTGATGATCACCGACAACCAAGATGTCGAAATCGTCAACCAAGCAATCAAACACGGGGGCTTCCTCGGATTGCTTTTGGTGAAAGATGAACTTGAACAGGAAGAGTATACGCAAGCCAACCTCTATACAGTAGGAACGGTTGCAAAGATTGTAAAGAAAATAAAGCTCCCTGACGGGGGAATCAGCATTTTCATCTCCACGCTCAAGCGATTTGAGACCAAGCAATATTATCCCAGCGGCCCATATCTGGTTGCCGAAGTGTCATATCTTGAAGATATCGAGGATGAACCGGAAGAACTGAGAGCCTGGACCCGATTGTTGCTTACCGAGATGAAACAACTGACGAAGAACAATCAACTTTTCAGCGAAGAAATGCGCCTGAATATGGTCAACATCGACCATCCGGGTAAACTTGCTGATTTCATCGCAAGCATTCTGAATGTAGACAGGAAGGAACAACAAGGAATTCTTGAGACCCTGATCGTCAGGAAAAGAATTGAGAAAGTCCTGGTCTTCATCAAAAACGAACAGAATATTGCACAAGTACAGGCAAAGATCCAAGCTCGGGTCAACCAGAAGATCGAGAAAAACCAACGCGACTATTTCTTGCGTGAAGAACTCAAGTCCATCCAGCAGGAACTGGGAATGACCACCAATCCAAAGATTGAGCTGATCAATCGCCTCAAGGCAAAGCTGAAAGGACTCCCTCTTTCTGCAGAAGCACAAGAGACGGTGGACCGTGAAATGACCCGTTTGGAAGCTATGGACCCGAGTAGCCCCGAATACTCCATCAGCCGTACCTATCTGGAGATCATCAGTGACCTTCCATGGAAGGAACCTAAGAGTGAGAACTTCAGCATTGAGAGCGCCAGAAAAATCCTTGAACGCGACCATTATGGGTTGAAAGACGTCAAGGACAGAATCCTTGAATTCTTGGCTGTTCGGAAAAAAAAGAAGGACACCAAGGGTTCCATCATCTGTTTGGTAGGCCCTCCTGGAGTGGGAAAGACCAGTGTCGGCGTATCAATCGCCCATGCATTGAAAAAACAGTACTTCCGTTTCTCTGTCGGTGGAATGAACGATGAGAGTGAAATCAAGGGTCACAGAAGGACGTATATTGGTGCAATGCCTGGAAAAATCATTCAGGGATTGAGAATCACCAAGGCAAAGAATCCTGTGTTCCTCATCGATGAAATCGATAAAATGGGAGTCTCCTATCAAGGGGATCCTGCCAGCGCATTGCTGGAAGTACTCGACCCAGAACAGAACTCCACGTTCAGGGATACGTATTTGGACATTCCGTTCGACGCCTCTGAGATTCTTTTCATCTGTACGGCCAACTCTCTGGAGACCATTCCCAGACCGCTTCTCGACCGTATGGAAATCATTGAACTCTCTGGATATACCAGCGAGGAAAAACTTGCGATCGGTAAAAAATACCTGGTCCCGAAATCCTTGGAGAAACATGGTCTTTCCAAGAACGAAATCAAGTATTCTCCCGCTATTCTCCGCAAGATAGCAGACGAATATGCAAGAGAGGCTGGTGTTCGTAACTTTGAAAAGGCTCTGCATAAGATCAATCGAAAGGTTGCCCTCTTGCTTGAAGAACAGCCCGATACGAAACTCCCCATTGTCATCGACGAAGACAAATTATTAACCTTCCTCGGACAGCCTATCTTTGTTGAAGACGAGATTTTAAAGGCTGACCGCCCGGGAATGGCCATTGGTCTGGCTTGGACAAGCATGGGTGGAGACACCTTGATCATTGAAGCTCAGAACACTCCTGGAAAGGGAGAGCTGAAACTTACTGGTCAGCTTGGAGAGGTCATGCAGGAATCGGTGAACATTGCCTATACCTGGCTGAAGGCCCATGCTGCAGAGCATAAGATCGACCAGAGCTGGTTTGAGAACAATGCAATCCATCTCCATGTTCCTGAAGGAGCAACACCTAAGGATGGTCCTTCTGCAGGAGTTACGATGACAGTTGCACTCTACTCCTTGGTTACTGGACAGATAATCAAAGAAAATCTGGCCATGACGGGAGAGATCTCGCTCAAGGGAAAAGTCATGCCTATCGGAGGACTGAAGGAAAAAGTGCTTGCTGCAAGAAGAAACAAGATTGATACAATTCTTATTCCCCAGTTCAACAAGCGTGATTTGGATAAGCTTGACGAGTCGGTGAAAACCGGAATTGATTTCCATCTGGTATCCAACGTCAATGAGGTACTATCACTCGCCTTCCCTAACGATGGAAACCGTGGGGAGATGCAGAAGATCATACCAAATCAGCCAGCTCCAAACACAGAAGAAATTGCATCCATTTCTGCAGCGGTTGCCCAGGCTGTTCGGGAGGCTTTGCGTGAGCGTTGAGTTACTCAGTCCGGCTGGAAACCTCGAAAAACTGAAGGTCGCATTCGACTACGGAGCCGATGCGGCCTACATGGGGCTTTCTGATTTTTCACTTCGGGCCAATGCACACAACTTCAGCGAGAATGATCTCGCTGAAGTTATTCGTCTCAAGGAAAGAACAGGTAAAAAGCTCTATTGCACCATGAACATCCTTTTTGGGGAGTCAGAGCTTGAATCGTTGCAAAAACAGTTGGAGGAAATCAGCAAATGGCCATTTGATGCATTCATCATCAGTGACATCGGCTTGGTCCCCATCTTGAAAAAAGCCTTTTCTGACAAAATAGAACTTCATCTTTCCACGCAAGCCAGCTGTATCAACAGCTCAAGTGCCAAGATGTACCATGACATGGGATTCACCCGAGTCATTCTGGGTAGAGAGACACCGCTTGAAGACATTAGGAAGATCAAGGATGCCGTTCCTGAGCTCCAGTTGGAAACCTTTGTTCATGGAGCAATGTGCATGGCTTACAGCGGACGTTGCCTTCTCTCAAGCCATCTTACCGGACGTAGCGCCAACCAAGGCGACTGCGCCCATACCTGCAGGTGGAATTATCGCCTCGCAGAAAATGCTGAGATGGAAACCGTATTGAAGAGCGGCATGCTCGCATTGGAAGAAGAGCAAAGACCGGGAGTCTACTATCCGATAGCCGAAGAAAACGGCTATACAACCATTCTGTCCTCCAAGGATCTCTGTATGATCGACCATATTGAAGATCTATTGAATGCAGGCATCGACTCTCTGAAAATCGAAGGCAGGATGAAAAGCAGTTACTATGTTGCAGTAGTCACCCGTGCCTACAGAAAAGCAATCGACGCTGTTGCCACCGGTTCTGATACCTGGCTCAAATATCGTGATGACCTGATGAACATATCCCATAGGGAATACTCAACAGGATTCTTTTATGGACACGGCCCCATCGATCCGGTAATGGGTGAATCCATAGACAAAAGCACTGAAAGTGGATATCTACGAGAGTATCTCTTCTGTGGGTTCATCAAGAGTGAAGTGAAGGATCAGACCTACTCCATGGATTTGCGTAATCAAATCAAGGTTGGGCAGACACTTGAATATATCGGTAGTGATGTACTGAAGATCGAAGACTCTTCCTTTTGCTTGTTGGATGAACATTTTAATGAAATCACACAGGCAGACCATGGAAAAGTCCAATATTTGAAGACAGATAAACCGATCAAGGACGGCTATATCATTCGTCGTGAAACTATGGTTAAATAATGTATATGCGAAAGAAACTTGCCGTACTGGTTCTTGCAGGCATGGTCATCTTGCAAGGAGCTGTGGGATCTCCCCTCACAGACAGTTTTTCTTTTCTCAATGAAAACTCTCAGTTTGTCAATTTAGTCGATGCAATAAAAAAAGATGGGGATCTTGACCAAGCATGTAGAATCAGAGATTCCCTTGTATCTGCTACTGACAAGACGACAGAACAGACCATCATTGAAATACGCAGTGCAACCCTTCTTTCCCGATTGTGCGTCGAACTACCCACGAAAGATGATGCTCTCATAAAATCCTTGCTCAAAGAAGCCGAAGCAAAATTGAAAGGATTGGAAGACCAAAGGTTCATCACCCTCATCCTTAAAAGTGATATTGATGCCGTCTGGTATTTGCTCAATCCAAGGAACCTGGGAAAAGGAATTTCAAGTTCAAAACAGATAAACAAAGCATATGCAGAATACCCCAATGAAATTTCCTCCCTGTTGTTGAAAGCCAACAGCATGCTCTATGCACCTTCTTTTGCAGGAGGAGACATTAAAAAAGCACTGAATATGTATTTGGATATTCTCAAGCGAGGAGAATCCATCCTTTCTCCTTGGGACCGTTCTTCTTTGTATAGTGGAATTGGGATCGCTTGCTATAAACTAAAGGATTTTACCAATGCGAAAG
>JAQVVB010000135.1 GCA_028699215.1 Sphaerochaeta sp.
GCTTGAAACGTTCAAGCTGAAGAAATCTCTCATAGGAATCAAGCTGAATCCCGATAAGGTTGGGCAGTTCACAGACTTCTTGGAAATCAGAACCGATGTACGTGCGTGTTATGGATTTGCCTTTGGCAACCATCGTGTACCCTCCAGAGTCAATTGAGAAACAGACAGAATCCCCCCTCATAGACAGGAGGAAACAACAGACACAATAGGCCACCGGTGTCTATCCGGTGGCTCAATGAATCGGGCTTACGCCCGTTTACAAAAAACAAGAGCAGGAAACAAACTCACAAGGAGTCTGTTTCCATACATCGGCTTAGTCAACAGGCTTTACTTCAACAGTACAGCTAGCTGCCTCGAGCTTTTCTTTAATGGAAGCAGCGTCAGCCTTGCTAACAGCTTCCTTAACAACCTTGTCTCCTGCTTCAACCAATTCCTTGGCTTCTTTGAGGCCAAGACCGGTAATAGCACGAACTTCCTTAATTGCTGCAATCTTCTTTGCAGGATCACAAGCCTTGAGGATGACGTTGAATTCAGTAGGCTCTTCAACAACTTCAGCGGCGGCGGCAGCAGGACCAGCTGCAACAGCAGCGGCAGCAGCCTGAACACCAAACTTCTCTTCCATCATCTTGATGAGGTCAGCGACCTCCATGACGGACATGCTTGCGATAGATTCCAAAATTTCTTCTTTAGTAGCCATATTATCTTCTCCTTATAAAAGATATAGTCTGCACAGTCATAGCAGGTTACGAGTGAAGACTAGGACTGTGTTTAGTTTTCTTCAGCAGCAGAGACAGCTTCTTCAGTAGCTACTCCACCATTCTTCTCAACATAAGCAAGCAAAGTTGCTGCAAGCTTCTGTACTGGAGCCTTCATGGTACCCATCAAGGAAGCAATCAACTCGAGCTTTGAAGGAAGCTTACTGAAAGCCTCTACCTCAGCAGGAGAAAAGAACTTACCATCAAGCATTGCACCCTTAATCTGGATAGGATTGCCCTCTTTACTTGCCTGGAACAATTCCTTGGCAATAAGATTGGCGTCATCTCCACGTACAAGAGCAATTGCGGTAGGACCAATCAGCTGTTCATCAGCAGTATTGTCAAGCTGCGTAAGCGCAATCTTGGCAAAACGGTTCTTTACTACACGATAGGCAGCATCTTTCTTAAGAAGGGTTCTGCGAAGTGAAGTAATCTGTTCAACAGTCATTCCACGATAATCGGTGAAGATATACCCGGAATACTGAGAGAACTCATCTTTAAGAGCCTTAACGGCTTCTTCCTTGGCAGGTGTAATACGAGTCTTATAATCCATAGTTTGCATCTCCTATTATACCGAAGCCGTCAGTTCCTTCACGTTAACATGGACACCAGGGCCCATCGTGGAGGAAAGAGCTACGCTTACTACGAAGTCTGCCTTTGCATCAGCTGGCTTCTTGCGGATGATTTCCTTGACAACTGCACGAGCGTTTTCACTCACTTTAGCAGGATCCATGGAAACTTTACCGATGGCAAGGTGAACAACACTGGTCTTGTCAGAGCGGAACTCAACACGACCCTTGGTCAGTTCAGCAAGTGCTCCCTTCAAATCGAAGGTTACAGTCTGGGTCTTTGGGTTAGGCATCAAACCTCTGCGTCCAAGGATAGGACCCAAGCGACCTACGTCCTTCATCATATCAGGAGTGGCAACTGCGATGTCAAAATCCATCCAACCACCACGAATCTTCTCAATGAGGTCATTGTCACCAACATATGCTGCACCAGCATCAAGAGCTTCCTGCACTTTCTCGCCCTTGGCGAAAACAAGTACACGTTTCTTTGCTGAGAACTGATTTGGAAGTACTACAGTGTCACGAACACTCTGACTCTTTTTGAGGGTAAGCTTTACAGAAACTTCGACAGTCTCGTCGAATTTTGCAAAGGCAACATCCTTAACCAAAGCAGTAGCTTCATCGAAGGAGTACAACTTCTCACGGTCAATTTTCTTAATACTTTCGCGATAATTCTTTCCGTGTTTCATATTATTGCTCCACCTCAACGCCCATGCTTCGGGCTGTTCCTGCAATGATTTTCTTGGCAGCTTCAATGTCATTGGCATTGAGATCTTCCAACTTGGTCGTTGCAATCTCGGTAAGTTGGGCTTGAGTAATCTTTCCAACTTTAACCTTGTTCGGTGTACCGCTTGCGGTCTGGATGCCGAGTGCCTTCTTGATGAGGACTGCAGCAGGAGGAGTCTTCAGAATAAATGTGAAGCTCTTGTCCGCATACACGGTAATAATAACGGGAAGAATAAGTCCAGGTTCATAACTTTTCGTCTTGTCGTTGAACTCCTGAACAAACTTTGGGGCACTGACACCATGAGGTCCAAGCGCGGGACCAATAGGTGGTGCCGGCGTAGCCTTCTGGGCAGGGCACTGCAATTTAATGACTGCAGTAACCTTTTTCTTTGCCATGTTTCTCTCCTTACGCGAGAACCCTGCCTGAGTTGGCTGAGATTCCGGGCTCGCGCTGGTTATAACGCCTGTCATACGATCAGGCTCCCACCTCAATTAATGAGGGAGTAATGCACATACAAATGGACTAGATGTAAAAAAACAAAAGGACCTAATACTTAGGGTTCAGTCCCGAACACCTAAATAATCTTTTCAACCTGCAAAAAATCCACCTCAACAGGAGTAGATCTTCCAAAGATACCGACGCTTACTCGCATGCGGGCCTTTTCCAGATTGACTTCTTCAATAACACCAGTAAAGGTATCGAAGGGTCCCTCAACAATGCGAACCTGCTCACCCACAGAGAAAGTCTGTTTAGGCTTAAATACCTTTTCAGCGGGCAGATCACCGGTTTTCTGAAAGATGCTTTTCACTTCCCCTCCGGAGAGGGCTTGTGGAATAACACTGTCATTAGGAGTAACAAAACCTGTTACCCCCTGTATTCTCTTAATTTGTGAACACCAAGTCTTCCAACTATTTTCAGGCAAGTCGAGCTCAACAAGAATATAGCCAGGGAGAATCTTCCGCTTTACATCGCGTCTGACCCCATCCTTGACTTCAACAACGGTTTCGAACGGAACTTTGACATCGGTGCAAACCATACTGAAGTCTACATCTGTCTCTCGCATCTTATTTATGATGCGTTCTATTTTCTGTTCATACCCGGAATATGTGTGTACTACGTACCAGCCCTTTGCCATGACACCGTCCTAAAGAATGAATAATATACCCTTGAGGAGGATAAAGTCAACCAGCCCAAGAAATACAGCGACGATAACAGTAGAAACCAGCACAACCTTAGTAGAAGAGACAACCGCCTCATGTGAAGGCCAGACAACTTTCTTCAGTTCCTGCTGCGACTCTTTAAAATACTTCAACAGTTTCTTCACGCTAAGTCTCCTTTGGGGTTAAAAATCGAGAAGCAGACAGGCCAGGAAGGACTCGAACCCTCAACATCCGGTTTTGGAGACCAGCGCTCTACCATTGGAGCTACTGGCCTATTTGCTTCTCGATAAAACAGTCCTTTCGAACTTATTTAATCTTTGTTTCACGATGCAAGGTATGCTTTCGTTCAAACGGACAATACTTCATCAGTTCAAGCTTTCCCTGCGTATTACGCCGATTCTTCTCAGTAGTGTAGTTCTTCTGCTTACATTCGGTGCACTGTAGAGCAATTTTCTCCACGGGACCTTTCTTTTTTGCATCACCCATTTCATGCTCCTCGGTGAGTTTTCACCCTATTCTCATCTGTCAAACAGATTGAGAAAAAAAAAGAGCCCTCGAGCGGATTTGAACCGCTGACCCCCACCTTACCATGGTGGTGCTCTGCCAACTGAGCTACAAGGGCGCTGGCTACAAGGCAGATATCCATAGGGGTTTTACCTGCAACATGCAGAAGCAAACTTACCAGAGGGAATACTTTTTGTCAATATACCTTAGACACTTTCTCCAGAATCTTATGCTTGTTGCCCATCAGCTGGCTATCGTATATAGTTTGAGATAGTACAACTATCCTAAAGTCAAGGAGTTCCTTTATATGAAAGATGAACTACATACACGATTTGGACATACCTCTGAAAGTATCGCACAAGACTTTGCCGAGCATTTAAAATATAGCCAGGATGCGGATATTTATCACACCACCAAGGAAGGACGATATACCGCCCTCGCCTTGACAATCAGGGACCGCATCATACATCAATGGAATCTGAGCCGAAAAACCCAAAGGGACAACAACGCCAAGCGCGTCTACTATCTTTCTCTCGAATTCCTGATGGGACGGGCAATGACCAACAACATCATCAATCTCGGCATTGAAAAAGAAGTCGACAAAGCCATCACCTCGCTCGGATACACCTATGAAGAACTTTACGACGTAGAACCGGATGCCGGACTGGGAAATGGAGGGCTTGGGCGCCTTGCAGCCTGTTTCCTTGATTCATTGGCTACTTTGGAACTCCCTGCATATGGTTACGGAATCCGTTACAACTATGGAATTTTCCGACAGCAGCTAAAAAACGGCTGGCAGGTCGAACAACCGGACAACTGGCTCAGAGACGGGAATCCTTGGGAAATCATACGTCCTGATGTTGTGTACCCCGTTCAATTTGGAGGCGAAATACAAGTCATCAGGGAAAAAGGAAGAGACAACTTCAAGTGGATTGGTTCAGAAACAGTCAACGGTGTTGCCTATGACACCCCGATAATCGGGTATGGCTGCACAACCGTCAACACCTTGCGACTCTGGTCCGCAAAAAGTCCTGAAGAATTTGATTTCCATGAATTCAATGATGGTGACTATACAGAAGCTGTACGATCTAAGATTTCTGCAGAAAATCTCAGCCAAGTGCTCTACCCCAATGACACCCTCTACATGGGTAAAGAACTGAGACTCAAACAACAATACTTCTTTGTGGCCTGCTCTCTTGCAGATATCATCAGACGCTTTAAACGCCAAAACCTGAGCTGGTCCCATTTCCCTGATTTCGCCGCTATCCAACTGAATGATACGCATCCTTCACTTGCTATACCAGAAATGATGCGCTTACTCATCGATGAAGAAAACCTTACCTGGGATGAAGCATGGGATATCACCCAAGCTCTTATGGGATATACCAACCATACGTTGATGCCGGAAGCACTGGAAAAATGGTCGCTGCCGATGCTACAGAAGATTCTTCCCCGACATATGCAGATCATTTATGAAATCAACCATCGGTTTTTGCAGTCAGCTGTATCATTCTTTCCTCTGCAACCTGAAATGTTGAGAAAAATCAGTATCATTGAAGAGACAAACCCCAAACAAGTAAGGATGGCAAATCTTGCAATCATAGGAAGCCACAGCACCAATGGTGTTGCAGAACTTCATTCCCAATTGCTGAAAAAGTCAATGTTTCCTCAATTCAATCTCATTTTTCCTGACCGCTTCAACAACAAGACCAATGGAATAACGCAAAGACGCTGGTTGCTGGATGCAAATCCACAGCTGGCAGCAAAAATAACCGAGGCAATCGGTGATGGTTGGATTACAGATTACAGCCAAATCGCCAACCTTGCTCCGTTCGCTCAGGACACGACCTTTTTACATGATTTTGCAAAAATCAAACATGCAAGCAAAGAACGCGCATCGGCCTTCTTAAGAAAAGACAGTGGCATAATCGTCAATCCCGACACCATGTTTGATGTACAGGTTAAACGTATCCATGAATACAAGCGGCAACTACTTAACGCTTTGAACATTTTGCTCATCTATGATGACATCAAGGCAGGAGGAAAACTCACCAAGGACATGAAACCGATGACATTCCTCTTTGGAGGGAAAGCAGCTCCTGGATACGTCAATGCAAAACTCATCATCAAGCTGATCAACAACATTGCAAAAGTCATCAATGCAGATGCACAAGCAAACAAACTCATCTCCATCCATTTCATGCCCAATTATAGGGTTACCATGGCTGAAAGCATCATACCGGCAACAGATCTCTCTCAGCAGATTTCAACAGCAGGAACCGAAGCCTCCGGCACAGGAAACATGAAATTCATGTGCAACGGAGCACTGACCATCGGAACCATGGACGGAGCTAATGTAGAAATGGCTGAAGAAGTCGGCAAGGAAAACATGTTCATCTTCGGCCATACTGAAGAAGAAATCACCAAATTGAGTGGGACATACAGTCCCTTCTCCTGGGTCTTGGCTGACAAGGAAATAAAAAAAGTCGTCGATCTGCTGAGCAGCGGGTTCTTCAATGTCAGCGAACCGAACATTTTCGAACCTCTCCGCAAAAGCCTCTTTGAAGAAGGTGACCGTTATTTCCATTTCGCAGACCTGAGAATGTATGCAGAAGCCCATCAAGCTGCGAGAAACCTCTATGCAAACAATCAGGAAGAGTGGAATCGAAAAGCAGTACTCAACATCGCATCAAGTGGTAAATTTTCTAGCGACAGGACCATCAGCGAATATGCCAAGGACATCTGGCATCTAAAAAGCTGTCCTGTAAAAAAGGGGAATGGAAAAGATACCGTGCTCCTTGATGCAGTAAAAAAATAAGCATTCTTAGACAAGGCAGAGAGTCCGATTATGGATTTTCTGCCTTATTTCTATCAAATTTTAGCAATCTGCTAATTTTACGTCATCTACTAGTAACTCAACCCCTTTCATTACAGCAATTTATTATTTCCCCATAATTTTGCTTCGATTTATGACGAATTATGGGCAAACTAAGGAAAAGACTGCTATATTCTTAGCATGCAAAAGTTCTGGGATCGTGTAATGACACTATTGGATTCACCCTCGGTTGTGGATTTGGCAAAATTGCTTGAAGTAAGAAGAAGCACTCTATCCAGCTGGATTCATAAAGATCGGCGACCTCCGATGGGAGTAGCCATGAAATTGACTTCTCTCACCGGGTTGAGTCTGGAAAAATTGGAATATGGGCTGGACTGGGAACCCCCTGAGGACGATGAAGAGGTTGCAGAAGAGAGTTCTCCGCTGCTTAAAACAGTTATGCACATGGTTAAGGACCTGGATACCCAAGAATTGGAGTTACTCAAAACTCTGATCACCTACCTTTAGAACAATCCCTC
>JAQVVB010000136.1 GCA_028699215.1 Sphaerochaeta sp.
GGACGATTGAAATGCAATTCAACCATAGCTTGGGGAGCCATGCTGGTGGCTTTCATCATGACAGCAGTCACTGCAGCTGCTTCTGACCCTTTTTCATCAACCCTGATGAAGGTTTTATGCAGGATTTTACTGATCACAATCTCTTTTGACCTGTTTTGCAACATGTTGGAGAAGTCAGCATGCTGAGGGTCAAACGCAATGGCCATGCCAAGCTGTTTCATTTCATCAGAAAGAGCTTTGGTGTAGCGTGCTTCAAATTTTGGCAAGGAGAGTCTCATTCTGGTGTATTTCGCTCTTTGGGGGTAGGTTGCTATCGCTTTTGAAAAATCTGACGTCTTTTGATTCTCCAACCAAGTTCTGATAGGAGTCCCTTCTGGAGGCAGGATGGCGACAAAGGCGAACCGTTCATCCTTGTAGCTCAGAATAAGCACTTGGGCTTCTCTGTCTTCAAGATAGGGAAGTGAAGTGCTTTGATGCATGAAAGGTACCATGACAGCTTTCTTTTCAGTTGAAAACTTCTGGTCATAGGTATCATATGCATCAAAAGGGATGTTCCAGTCTGCTTTGAAATAGATTGCATTGAGCAAGTACATGATCATATCCGGTTCAACGGTATCGATGATTGAATCGATGGTTCCCTTGGTTGCTTTCTTTACCCAGTCATTGATGGTTTTTTCAGATTTTGGATTGTAGAAATCGAGGGCCTTTGTTTCTGAACCATAGGTCTTTTTTGTAGTCTGGAGAAAAACAGCGTCGATTTTGGCTTGGTTGTTGAGAAAAATGCTGTTGGCGATGTTCATCTGCACTTCAGAAATGCTTTCAAGACCATCCAAATAGTCCTTGCTTGCAAGGTTGAGCAGTGCAAGATCAGGATCATCTGGTGCGAGTACTTCCAACATGGCCTTTTCTGTCGTCCCCGCTGCTCCGTTTGCCGTCATGGAGAGAGCTTGGAAGACAGAGAGAGGGGAGATCATGACATTGCCTTGTCCTGATATATTGGCAAAGAAAAGTCTATCTGAGAATTGTTGAACTGAACCAGCAAAAAAATCTCTGACTTCATCTGGGGTTTCAGTCTCTTTGAGGGGCTGACAGGTAATTGTATGGATACAGACTGAAGTGATCAGTATCAATATGATGAGAGATCTAGGTTTCATGTAATCCTTCCTTATTGATAAATCCTTACTGCATGGTATCATGGAAATTGTCCATTGGCTTGGGGATTTATCTCTCTTTTATCATCTCTCCATCCAATGCACACCAATCATCCGTACTGTGCAACCATACATATTCTCATTTGGTACTCAATTGCTCATCAAGGAGATGAAAAGGATGAAAAACCCCCTTAAGAAATCTAAGGTGCAAGGTCTGAGAGGCTGGATTCAGCTTGGTTTTTCGTGTTGGTCGCTATCATTGCGACAGCAAATGGACTCAAGGAGATGGGCGTCGTCCTTCCTTCTTTCATTGGCAGTGCTTCTTTGCACGCCATCTGTCCTTTTGGTGGAGTGGTTACGTTCTGGAACTTGGTGACCGATGGAATCCTGATCAAGAAAATCCATGATTCATCAGTCGTACTTGCTTCCTTGGGAGTATTGTCAGCCCTTCTGTTTGGTCCGGTACTCTGTGGCTGGATTTGCCCTTTCGGCACTGTTCAGGAGTGGGTGGGGAAACTAGGCAGAAAACTATGGAAAAAGCGATACAACACATTCGTCCCCAAAAAATTGGATGCATATCTTCGATTCTTGCGCTATGGGGTGTTGATCTGGGTGGTCTACATGACAGCGGTTTCCGGGACGTTGATTTTCCAGACAGTGGATCCTTATTATGCGCTTTTTAATTTTTGGCACAGTGATGTCTCTGTTATCGGTCTAATTATCCTTGCTGTTGTGCTTGTCCTCTCCTTGTTTGTAGAGCGGCCGTTCTGTAAGTATGCCTGTCCCTATGGGGCTTTCCTTGGAGTGTTCAATACCTTCAGGATCTTTGCGATCAGACGCAAAGTGAATACCTGTATTTCATGTAATGCGTGTACAAAAGCTTGCCCGATGAATATTGATGTGGCAAATAAAGAAACAGTGAGAAACCATCAGTGTATTTCCTGCATGAAGTGCAGCAGTGAAAGTGCCTGTCCTGTTGCTGAGACGGTAATTCTCAATTCGGAAAAACTGAAGAAAGAGGTGAGGACCAAGTATCTTGGAATCATATCAGTGCTGATCATTCTCGGAGGTATTGGAATTTCGATGCTATTGGGATTATGGAATGTGGAATCTTCAAAGCAACCGGCTTTGATCAAGGAAGGTGCGTTTGCAGGTAACCCGAGTCCCACCGATATCCGGGGATCGTACACCTGGTTGGATGTGGCCAAAGCTTTTTCCATCCCCCAAGAGCTTCTCGTGGAGGCATTTGATGCCGTACGTGCAGAAGATAAGGTGAATCTTCTAGAAACGTTGTATGCAGGAAAGATACCTGAAGGCATGGAAGTCGGTACCGATTCAGTCAGGCAGTTCGTTTCCCTCTATACGGGACTTCCCCATGAGGCCGAAGAGACCACCCTGCTTCCCTATGCTGCCATTGAGGTGTTGAGAAGGGAAATGAAGGACACTGGATCTGATTTCGAGGAAATCGCAGCAAAGGCAGTCAAATTGGAGGACCTTAGTCCCAATTTCATTGAACAGACGCTCTCCTCCGTCCCTATAGCTTTCACGGGAAAAACCACGTTCCAAGAACTGCTTGATGCTGGATATGCACGTGAAGACATAGAGAGAATCACCGGCACCTTCGACAGTCTTTCCAGCGCTGTGAAAACATTTGTTGAGGCGAAGGGAATGAGTTTCACCGAAGTAAAGGCGAAATTGATTGAGTTGCTGGAATAGTTGAAGATAGGTAAAGGGAGTTGGAGCAGTCCAGCTCCCTTTATCCTGCAAGATAGAAGGACAAAGGGATGGTGAGTGTACCTAACACAGTAGAGACAAGCACCATCGTACTGCCGAAATCCGACTTCACTCCATATCGGATGGGTAACACGGAAGTGAAAACTGCAGAGGGGAGAGCGGAGGCGACGATTACTACAGTCCTGCTGAGTCCAGTAAGACCAAAAAGTGCAGAGGCAAGCATCCCAAAGAGATAGCCACCCACGAATCTGATTGTCAGACCTGCAACTATCTGACGGTTCAGTTGGAATTTCGTAACGACGAGGGATGCTCCTAAGGTGAAGGCTGCAAGGGGTGGAGCTGCATTTCCTGCAAACGAAAAGGTCGTCAGCAATACCTCAGGCAACTGCAATTTTGTGAGACGAAAGAAGAACCCGACGAAGATGGCCCAAAGAATGGGTGATCTGACGATCGAAGCAAATGATTTTCTACTCAACCCACCGGTTATGATGAAGATGCCGAGTGTGAAGATGTAGATGGTTTGAATCTGGTCGTATATGACGATCAGGTTCATCGCCTCACTTCCTCCCCAAAGATTCATCAGCGGTATACCCAAGAATCCTGAGTTCATGAAAAGTAGTGAAGGCATGAAGGATTGTTTGTCGAGTTTGCAAGAACGAGCCCAGAGATAGGAGGTGAGGGTGAGCAAAGCAACGACCAATGTCGTCGCTTTTGCGATATCCAGCACCAGAGAGCCTTTGATGTCACTTTGATAGAGTGAGATGAAGATCAAAGCAGGCATGAAGAAGTCAGTGATCACTTTCACCAAGGTGTCGAGATGTATTTCATACACTTTGGAGAGAAGATATCCTGACAAGGTGAGTATGAGGATGGGGAGCATCTGCAAAAACGAGTATACGATCATGGATGGACTATAGGCAGAAAATGGGGAGGAAAGCAAGTAAAATCAGAGAGGAAGAGGGGTAATCCTACCGATCGTGATCCTTACGTTTACCTCTGATCAAAGAAAGGCCCCCAAATCCACTGATGATGGCCATGTAGAATCCAAATTCGTACCACCAACCGGTATTGTTCATAGCATAGATCCTCGTTTCAGGCTTGAAAAGCCTGACAATGAGGGAGATGGGTGCAATCCATCCATGCCAGATGCCTAAGAAGAAACCAGCCTTTTCTTCCTGGTTGCCGAGCGTTGAAGGAAGGCAAGAAGTAAGCGTCAGCATGAGCAGCATGCAAACCAGCAATACGATGAAGTGTGTTTTTTTCATAAATAATCAACGACCTCCTGATAGTATGGGCTTTTAATGATTTCAATTATTTCCTGCAAGGCTCTTTTAGCCTCGGGAATGGGAAAAAGGGGAAAATCATGGTTCATCTTTGGGTATTCATGATAGTCGATGGCAACTCCACGTGATAAGCAAAGAGCGCGGAATTTCCTTGCATCTGCAAGAAAAAGCTCATGAGTTCCAATAAAGAGCGATATTTTAGGTAAACCCCGGAGATTTCCGAAAATTGGACTCAATAAAGGATTGTGCAAATCTTCATCCCCTGCCCAGGCTCTTGCCATCGCAATGAGATAGTCCTTCTGTAAAAGAGGATCTTTCTTCTCCAAAACCTGGATGCTGGGATTTCCCATGGAAACATCAAGCCAAGGTGAAAGTAAGATGAGGTTTTTCATCTGAGGCATGTGGTGTTGTGATAAAAGTTGGCTGAAGGATAAAGCCAACCCACCTCCTGCAGAGTCCCCCATGCAAATCAAATCCTGGACTTCATTTTCCTTTACTAAATCAGAATAGAGCAACAACAGCTTGTCAAAACTCTCCTGATAGTGATGAATAGGGGCTTTTGGATAGAGGGGGACAATCACCTGGGCATCCGACATCTTCACCAAACGGTCAAGGAAATGCCAATGGAGAAGATAGGGTTGTTCTACATATGCGCCCCCATGAAGGTACAGAATCTTTGTTTTCTTTTCAGGATCTCCAAGACACACGCAGTCCAAACCATGGCGTATCTGTCTTTCAACCTTGCAGATGAGTGTTAATCCAGGAGGAAGCTTATAGGGTTCTTCATTGGTGACTGCTACCTTCTGAAGAAACTCCTCAGGTTTGTCATAGGGAGTGAAAATGTTTTTTTCAATGCGCCAGAACAACAGACGTTCGGAGTACCAGCTGCGGGCACTCCTTTTTTCTTTTCTATTGATATACAACGAGAAGGCTGTCATACAGACGATACCGAAAATCAGCAATGCAATTACCATATCACAAAATCCTTACATGTATTGGATAGCATTGCCGGTTTGTTGTCAATGATAGGATAAGAAGCCGAAGGAGGTTTTTATACAAAGCATTGTCTTTGCTGAACAATAGTTGCATCGTTGTATGTCGAAACCTTTACCCCACGTATTTTCCATGGGTATACTGATGGAGCAAAGGAGAGATTGCCATGATCCACGTACGCAAAGCTCTTAAAACCCTGATATTGATGTTTCTCCTTGCAATTTCATCCTCCTTGCTCATCGCATCTGCTCTCATACAACCTAAATTCAATGCTTTTTTGGCAGGTCCTTTTGTCATCGGATTGCTTGCTCTGGGGGTGTTGATCGGGCTTTTCTTTTATACGTTGTTTCTTGCAGTTTCCACAAAAGAGCCGATGTTCGTGTATTTTTCCTTGATCATGGCACTTTTGACCATTCTTCAAACCTTCTCATCGTATGACAGGTTTGTTTTTTTCTTGACGTACAATCGCGTGACCTTGATCACCCATCTTTTGTTCGTTACCTTTCTGCTTTTCTTTGAAACGTTTTTTTCCTTGAAGGAACACGCTCCCAGACTTTCAAGATGCAATCGCATCTCACTTGTTGTCATAGTCGTCTTTACTGCGCTCTTTTTATTCAGCAAGGCAGTGTTTCCTCATGCGGCCTCTTATCACGCAGTGCTGGATTTCATCAGGGAGCTCTTTGTCTTCTACACGAATATTCTCTTTCTCTCTACCATAATCCTATCGATACGGTGGATGAAAACGGAAGCCATCCTTCTTCTGATCGCTTTCATTCCGCCTGCTTTCATCACCTCGATAAATGCCCTGAACATATTTCCCTTCATGCAATCTCATGAGAAGTTCGTCACTTTCTTGTTTCAGTACAATCAACCCATAGGACTTTCCTTACAAGCGGTTCTCTTCTCTTTAGCTACAGCCAATCGTTACAACAGATTGAAATTGGAACGACAAAAAGCAGAAAATGATAGAGAGCAATTACAGAAAATCACCAATGAGAAGACACGATTTTTCATGAACATGAGTCATGAAACCCGAACTCCCCTTACCATCATCTTAGGGATGACCAGACAGCTCAGGCAGGGCTCCTATGGCTCTTCTTTGAAACAAGCCGATCACATTCTCGCAGCCATTGAACGCAACAGCTTCATTTTGTTACGGCAGGTCAACCATATGCTACGGTTGGAAAAGAGTCGGCAAAACGATGGTATCCATTTAGTAGACGTACAGGCGCTTCTTTTTCTGATTGTTCAGGAGTTCACCCCACTTGCCCAGGAAAAGCATCTTGAGTTGAGTTTGGAAAAGCCTGAGGATGTGCATCCTGTTGCCCTTTGTGTTTCGCGTGATGATTTTGAATCGCTTATCATGAACCTGCTTTCCAATGCATTCAAATATACGTATGAAGGAGGCCGTATCAGGATCTCCTACCACCAAGGGCCGCAAGGGGCGCTTAGGATATCAGTTTCGGACAATGGAAAAGGAATTCCAAAAGAACAGCAAAAGCGGGTGTTTGAACAATATGAAACCATACAGGACGTTTCCAGCAACATGCAGGTCGGTCTGGGCCTCCCCTTGGTGAAACACATCATGGAGGGGTATATGGGATGTGTGCAATTGGATAGCGAGGAGGGCAAGGGTAGTACCTTCACTCTTGTTTTCCCTTCAAACTTGGTGCAAGCAAAAAAAGATATGATTGTCAACTTCCTTGATAATTATACCTCAAGAACTTGTGCGGTCTGAAATCCGGGCTTCCTTCGTCAACCAATTCCATTGAAATGTAGGAATTATCAGCGTTCTGCATTGCAATTCCGGCTTCGGCGTGGTATTCTGATTAAGGTTTAATTATACCTTGCTCAGGAGGCCGCCGTGTACCTTGACTCCACCGTCCCGATTCC
>JAQVVB010000137.1 GCA_028699215.1 Sphaerochaeta sp.
CGTCGTTGAGGCAGCGTGGACCGATTACTGGTACAAGTATGTTGGTCTTGAAGGCAAAATCATCGGAATGCATAGTTTTGGGGAATCCGCTCCGGCTGAAAAACTCTACGAGCATTTCAACATACGTGCAGAAGCTGTCTATCAGGCAGCAGCCTCGCTGTTGTGATCTGACTGGGTGATACCTCACAGGGCTGGATCTATAGTTCTGTGAGGTTTTTTTTTAATGTCCTAAATAATGTATTTTTGATGTAATTTCTCTATACATTACGCAATATAAGCCATCAAATCGCGATACTCTCTCAAGAAAAATAGAGCCTGTTTGCATTCGCATAAAACACCGAATCCTGTTCTTGATCAGTGAACACCTCCTGCAAATATCCTGATAAATGTTCATAGGAATCTTGGCAGAGTGTGCTGGGAGCATCACTTCCCCACATCAGATGCTCGCTTCCCACCAAATCCTTTGCAAGTCTGGTAAAAGCTTGGGCTGTCGGATATGGATACTGCTCAGGTCGTACTTTCCAGTGAAGTGCTGAAAGGTCAAAGTGTATGTTTTCCTTTTTCATAAGAAGTAACCCAGTCTCAAGTTCTGTTCGATGATTCCTTCTAGGGGACATCAGGTGGCATATAACGATTTCCATTTTTGGAAAACGCTCTGCAATTTGTCTGATTGCTTTTGGCTGGTTGCTGCCATCTCCCGGGCTACCGAGATCAAAAATCAGAACTCCTTGTTTTTCTGCAATCTGGGCATAGAAGTCCATTAAAACAGGGTGGTCGAGGGGAAAGGTTTCATGGTTGCCCATGATACCGCAACCTGTGGACATTTCGAATTTGAAAAGTCTGAAATGCAGGGTATGGAGAAGATTGTTGAGAATTTTTTGCGCATTGCGGCACCAAGGGTCGAACGTGGCCGACCCTGTCAAGCGCATGGGATACTTGGTGATGGATTCATATATATAGTCATTGGCGAACCCTAAGAAACCTCCTTGAAGTAATACAGCCTTTTCTACCTGGTTCTCATCCATGAGTGATAGTAAGGATTCAATGGGAAAAGAAGTGTCGCCGAGGTTGGGAGGCATGAGATTGATGATCTCTCCTGTTGACCACCGAGCTTGTCCATTTCCAATCGCTCTCAATTCTCCATCGGCACCAAAACCACAAAGTTGCGAAAACGCATGGACATGAGCATCTATGATTTGCATTGTTTTCTCCTTACTATGGCATAACGCTACAAGTGACAAGAACTGTTGTCAACGAGGATAGTTTTTCCTGTATGTCAAAAGATGATACTGTTTTGTCAAAATAATCGTACTGGGCAATCCCTAAAAACTCCCTCAGACTACACGCATGTTATCAATCAAATGGAGGTTTGACATGAAAAAAGGTCTCGTTGTTCTCTTTATTGTTCTCCTGTCGATCGGAATGCTTTTCGCCAGTGGAACAAAGGAATCTGCAAAAGAAGCAGGTCCTATTACACTTCGTATGTCTTGGTGGGGTGGTGATTCACGTCATACGCCAACCTTAGAGGCAATGGATCTGTATCATCAGAAGAATTCCAATGTAAAGCTTGAAGGCGAATACGGTGGATGGGATGGTTACTATCAGAAGCTTGTGACCCAGATTGCTGGTGGTACATCAGCCGATATCATGCAGATCGACCAGCCTTGGCTAAATGAATTGAGTTCCAAAGGTGATGTCTTTGCAACGCTCGATGCTTCTCAGGTGGATTTGACCCAATTTGATGCAGACTTTCTGAAAAACTACTGCACCTATAACGGTCAACTCAAGGGCCTTCCTACCGGGACCAACGTAAACACCTTCTTGGTGGATACCAAGTTGCTCTCTGACAGTGGCATTGACCCCAATACGATCTGGACATGGGAAAACATTATCTCTGAAGGAAAGAAAGTCCACCAAAAGAACGCTTCCAACTACTTCAGTTCAGCAACTCCGGACATCATCCGCTTCTGGTTCGAGGTTTATATTGCTCAACTTGCAGGCGCAGTAGTCGATGGAAACAAGAAAGTCGCTTTCACTGAAGAGCAGGGCACAGCAGCCTTCACCTATTTCAAAAAGTGGTTTGACGAAGGCATTGTCGCTCCATTTTCCCAGACTTCACTTTTCTATCAGAAGTTCCAGGAAAACCCCGATTGGATCAATGGCAAGATGGCCAGTGCTTGGGACTGGGTCAGCTCAATGGGCAAAGACATTGGAAACAAGCAAAACATTGAGACCAGACAATTTCCCGTCATGACAGGAGCCAAAAACAGTGGGGTGCTGATGAGACCCTCTCAGATTTTCGTTATCAATAACACCTCTGCCAACAAGGCTGAAGCAATCAAGTTCATGAATTATCTTTTTGTCGATCCAGAAGGTATAGCAGTTCTTGGAACTGCCAGAGGTATTCCCTCAACCGTCATCGGTCGCAAAATCCTTGCTGAGAAAAACTTTATCTCAGAGATGACAGAAAAAGCAACCAATGAAGGTATTGCCCAGGCTGGTTTGCCCCAGAGCAACTACCAAATGAACAGTGAAGTCATGCAGACCATGCAGGATGTCATTGATGAATTTGGTTTTGGCAAGCTCACTCCTAGCCAGGCTTCCGCTAAGATGATCAAGAATCTTAACGCGACCTTGGCCAACCTGTAGGATCATTCATGCAACAGGCCATCCGCTGCAAAATATTACCAAGCGGATGGCTTTTTTAGGGGGTACTGATGCTGAAACATAAAAAATACTCATTTGAAGGATATCTCTATATCCTACCTTGGCTGCTTGGATTTCTTCTTCTCCAGTTCGTCCCCCTGATCAACTCTTTTTGGTATTCGTTCACCGATTTTCAACTGCTGGGTGATGCAAAGTTCATAGGGTTGCAAAACTACAAGAAAATGTTTGTTAGTGATCCTACGTTTCTCAAATCATTGAGTGTCACCTTCTACTACGTGCTTATCGCAGTTCCCTGCAAGATTGCCTTTGCATTGGTCATAGCCCTTATTCTCAACCAGAGGATTCGGGGAATCAACTTCTTTCGGACGCTTTACTACATTCCCTCCATTCTTGGAGGAAGTGTCGCAATTTCCGTGCTATGGAAGTATCTTTTCATGAATCAAGGGATCATCAACAATCTGCTTTCCGTGGTTGGTATACCTGGTCAGGATTGGCTTGGCAATCCAAATCTTGCCTTAGGTACCATCAGTTTGGTTACCGTTTGGCAGTTTGGTTCTTCCATGTTGCTTTTCTTGGCTGGACTCAAGCAGATTCCCGAGTGTCTCTATGAAGCGGCAAGAATTGATGGGGCTGGAAAAATGAAGATTTTCTGGAAAATCACCCTACCTGAGTTGTCGCCGATTGTGTTGTTCAACTTGATCATGCAGATGATAAATGCTTTTCAGGAATTCACTCCTGCCTTCGTCATCACCCAAGGAGGCCCTCTTAAGAGCACCTACCTGTATGGTTTGATGCTCTATGACCAAGGATTCAAGTTTTTTAAAATGGGCTATTCTTCCGCCCTCTCTTGGATTTTGTTTGCCATCATCCTATTCTTCACCAGCCTTACCTTCAAATCTTCCCAATCTTGGGTACATTATGGAGATACCCTATGATCAATAAAAAACATCCGATAAGTAAAATTCTTTCTTATGTTTTTCTTATCGTCTTGGCTTACATCATGACGTACCCTTTGTTATGGATGATTGGAGCTGCTTTCAAATCCAATGATGAGATTTTCAGTACTTTGGGACTTTTTCCTAAAAATCCGGTATTTGGAGCCTTCAGTGAAGGCTGGAAAGGTACCGGGCAGTATGGGTTCGATCGATTCCTCACCAATACGTTTCTTATGGTGCTTCCTACGGTCGTCTTTACCGCTTTGTCCAGTACTTTGGTTGGATATGGTTTTGCCAGGTTTCAGTTTCCCTTCAAAAAGACTCTGTTTCTCATCATGCTTTCCACTATGATGTTACCCGCAACGGTAATCATCATTCCTCGGTATATTTTCTTCAAGAAGCTTGGATGGTTGGACTCCTATCTTCCCTTCATCATCCCAGCTCTCTTAGGATGTTTCCCATTCTTCAATTTCATGATGGTCCAATTCTTTAGAGGGCTTCCCCTGGAATTGGATGAATCGGCAAAACTGGATGGCTGTAATAGTTTCGTCATCCTCAAAGATATCCTGCTGCCGTTATGCAAGTCTGCAATATTTTCGGTGATCGTTTTTCAATTTGTCTGGACGTGGAATGACTTCATGAATGTTCTGATTTATATCAGTAGCGTTGCCAAATACCCTGTAGCCCTAGGACTGCGGATGACCATGGACATCTCAACAGAATTCAATTGGAATCAAATCATGGCCATGTCATTGGTCTCAATTTTTCCTCCAATATTGCTGTTCTTCACTGCCCAAAAATACTTTGTAGAAGGTATTGCAACCACAGGAATGAAGAACTGACTATGTCCTGGTAAGAGGCAGTAAAATAGTAATCGCCACTCCTTGGATTCCATCACTGCTGATTTGTATTGTAGATTTCCCTTGGGAAAAGAGCATCAAGCGTTTTTTGATGTTCATAAGAGCAAGGGAACTTTTTTTCTTCAAAACATCAGGGACTTCTTCATTGAGTCTTGCGATGTTGAATTCATCGAGGGGATTTCCATCATTTGCAATGAGTATCCGTACTAATTCACCTTCTGTGCAAATACTAAGATGAATGTTCAATTCTCTATCTTCGGCAAACCCATGGTTGAAGGAGTTTTCCAAAATGGGTTGGAACAACATGCTGGGAATATGAATATCGAGCAGATCCTCTTCGATATATTCATGGTAGACAAACGCATCTCTGAATCTGATCTGCTGGAGTTGCAGATAGTAATGAGTCTGCTCGAGTTCTTTCTCAAGAGGTACTCCTTGCAATTCTTCTACATGAAGACAGTATTGCAATAATTTGGAGAGGAGTTGAATCATCCTACTGACATCATTCTCTCCTTCAAAGAGTTTGATGGATTTCCAGTTTATGGTATCGAGTGTGTTGAATAAAAAGTGTGGATTCATCTGCATTTGCAGGGCTCTATATTCCATTGCTTCTTTTTGCCAACGTAGATAGTCCTGTTCAAGAAAGGTCTTGATGACGTGATGGTTCATGTAGTCGAAGATATTCTTGTATTTTGAGGGGTTGAACTCTTCGAGTTCAGGGTTACCCACCTGGTTGAGTTGTTGCATTACATTGGCGAGGAACTTCCTTTCCTGTCGGTTTGTTCTATGGGTGAGGAACAATCCAAGAAGGAGTGCCACCAAGGATAGGGCAATCGTATAGCTTACCAGGGTGGTTGAAAGCTCATAGAGCTTGGGTTCATAGATTCCCAAGGTGTAGACCCAACCATATTTTTTTGATTGTGCCTGAAAATATTGCATTTTCTCCGGAGCATAGGGATTGGGTTCTGAAGGACTGGAGAATAACAGCTCCCCTTGGCGATTATGCACAGTTAGGTATTCACCCTCTTGGATGAGGAATCCTCCGTAGGTTTGGGACAGGGTGCTTTCCTTGAGGTCAAGCACGATTACCCCTATAGGAGATCCAGTGAAATTGGTTATGAGGCGATAAATTCGGATGATGCCTTGTTCTGTAGGAGTCCCTTCTCTCAACGTGATGTGTTCAGAATAGCTTTGGAGATTGTTCAATTGGTTTTCATACGTGGAAAACCAGGAGGAGTCCTCCAACAGAGGGACTTCAAGAAATCCCAAGTTGCTTGAGAGTACTTTTTTCTGAGCGTTATCGAGATATACATAGATGCTTTCAATATAAGGACGGGCATTTGCTGGGGCGGAAAGAAAGGATCGGATCAATTTAATCTCCCGATAGAACTCCAAATCCAGGGTTCCTTCTCCCAGAATGTGTTGCAGTCGTGTCATCATTTCAGGGTTGGTACTGAACATCAGACTCAAGGAGTCCATTTCATCAAGAATTACATCGAAGTAGGCGCTTGCTTGATTGAGTGTGTGGTTTGCCTGTTTGATGCTGCTGTCCATCAGTGATTTTCTGGTCAAGACAGTGGCTCCAGTCCCCAATAATACGGCGACAATGACTAAGGGAAGGCTATGGCGTACGAAAATCCTGAAAATTCTGTTGGGGCCTCTCATCGTTTGCTTTTCTCCTGTCGGTATTGCTGGGGGGAGGTCCCAAAGTATTTGCGAAAAGTCCGACAGAAATTCTGTGTATCCTGATATCCAAGAGCTATGGCAATCTCCTTATTACGGTACTCCACTTTTCCCATAAGCATCTGGGTGGCTTGTTGCATCTTCACCGTAACCAGATAATCTTGGAAATTCTGGCCTGATTCTTCCTTGAACAGTCTGGATAAGTAAGAGGTGTTGATGCCCAATTCTTCAGCGATGGTTTGCAAAGAGCAGCTGCTGGTACGTTTCTCAATAATGGTGAGAGCTTCTCTAATCAGTGGGTTGCACTCTTTGGTATGGGTGGCATGGACCGTCTCAACGGTGGTGCCATCCAAGAGGTTCTTGATTTTCGTGAAAGTTTGTTCTATCTCCTCGAACGTTGAAGGTTTTAGCAGATAGTCCTGCACTCCAAAGCTTATGGCTTGTTTTGCATAGTCAAAGTCGTTGTAAGCACTCATAATGCAAAAAAGCGGGACATGCTTGTATGTACGCAACTCCCTGATAAGGTCCAGTCCTGACATAAAAGGCATGCGGATGTCTGTCAGTACAACATCTACCGGATGGGAGGTACAGTAAGCGAGTGCGGATCTCCCATCGTTGAAAGCTCCCGCAACCTGAAAGCCAATCTTCTCCCAAGGAAAATACTGGGAAAGGCCTTCAAGCAGTTCTTTTTCATCGTCTATGATAATTATTGAGTACATGCAGAAAGTGTACCATCGTTTTTTGGAGAATATGTCAAAAAAAGATACTCAATGTCAAACAATTCGACCTGTTCGTAGGTTAGGATTGAAAGGACAATGAAAAAATAAGGAGGGCATGTCCATGAAGGAAACCAATATATGCATTATCGGGGGTGGTGGCCGCCTCTGGGCAATTCAGTTCATGAAGG
>JAQVVB010000138.1 GCA_028699215.1 Sphaerochaeta sp.
GAAGAATTGAAGGCTACACAAGCTCCTTTGAAAAAGGTCAATCCAAAAGATGCTGTCAAAGACCTTGCAGGCCTTCCTATCCATGAAGGTGCAGCTCGCTATTATAGAGAGATTGGATTGCTCTAAACCTATTCTACCGGAGGGAGATTCCCTCCGGTCTTTCTCACAGGATCAGTCTTTGCTGATCCTTTTTCTTTTTACTATTTTGATTTTGCATTCAAAGTGAAAAAGAGACAGGTACATCTACCGCTTCTGAAGTAGTGCATTAATCCACGTTTCAGTCCCTCTTTCAGGACGTATATCCAAGGACAAGGTGAGGTCTTTAAGGATGAAATCCTTCTGGTTAACAACAAACGCCCTAAAAGCATCAGAGGTGAAACATGTAAAACTCCGACCGTCCATGGAGAAATCCTCGTCTCTGTTCTTGAATGAACAATAGAGGAATCCCTTCGGTTTCAGTGCTTTTGCAAGCAGGGAAAACACATGTCCAAGTTCTTGCCTGGGAACATGTAGTAAAGAGGCACAAGCCCAAATGCCATCGAACTGCGAATCATAGTCCAACTCTTGGAACAGAAGCTTGCGCACCGGTAGCTGTGAAACAGAACGAGCAGAAGCAACCATAGCCTCACAGGCATCAAAAGCCTCTACCTGGTATCCCAGTTTCCTAAATGCCAGACTATCCCGCCCACTCCCACAGCCAGCATCAAGAATTGATGAACCTGGAGATAAGTACGGAAGGAACAATGTATAATTTGCTGACATATCGATTTGCAAGGTAGTATCGAGATACTGCTGTGCATGATTGGTGTAGTAGCGTAAAGAATCAGTCATAGCGATGCTTGCTCCTTATATCCACGATTCGTTCTTCAGGACCACATCAAGCTCATCAAGCAACACATCTAAGGATACAAGCAAATCCTTGTCTCCAAGGTGTTGCATCACTTGCTCGATGTTCTTCTCAAAATCTGCAGGCAAAATCGAACAGGTCTGTTTCGCCAATGCCACCAACTTCTTCTCTCCTGGATGCGTCTGTGCATTGATTGCAAACAGAACATCAAAATAACTGGCAAGCAATGCTGAAGTCCGGTGAACGACACTGTTCATGTCATTGCGAATCTGTGCATGCTCAATCTGCTCATAATAGGAAGCCATCAGCTTGGACCGAAGCAAAGGATGGTTCTTTTCAAGAATGGCCTTGATCAACTCCTTGGGATACGGAGTATTCAAAAGCTCCTGGATGTGAGCAAACCTACCTGAACGATCACAGAGGATCCTTGAAAATTTTAAATTATGGATAAACGCCGTTGAGTACCCTACAGAAGCGTGATGAGTCTGCCATACCCAACGTACCTGCTGTTCTGCCCAGTCGAGGCTGCGGTACATCAAGTCGACCGCCGTTCCATCCTTGAGGAACATCTCATCGCCTTCATCAAAGAAACTATTGCCGACTTCTGCTTTTGAAGCGAAATGATCGGCCATTTCTTGACGGACATCCAAACCAAGAGGTTTCTCACCGTAAACATACAAGTCGTAGTCAGAGAACTTGTCAACGATCGAAGCAGAACGGGAACCTGCCAAAACAAGTGCATCTACACCTTCAGTTGCACAGAGAAAGGAAATTAACGTATCTATCATAATCTCTGATACTGCCACAGAACGGAGCAAATGAGAAGCATGACATCTCTCAATGCTTTACAAGAGATGCTTATTTCCTACATCGCAAGAATCCTTCAATAGGCTGTACGTTCAAACTACAATTGCTATGCATGGATCAATATCGCACATGTATGTCATAAATTTTATACCAAATATAATTGCAATTATGACAAATTGCACTATACTATTCTTGTAGAAGAATAAAAGGAGAAACCTCACATGACAATTGACATGAAGATTATGGGGAACCGACTAAAGGCCTCCCGTGAAAAAATTGGATTAACACAAAACCATATTGCCGAATATCTCAATGTAGATCAAAGCCTTGTCTCAAAATTTGAATCAGGGGAACGGGTAATCAGTACAGACATGCTTGATGCATTGTCCTCCTTGTTTTGCTGTCCTGTATCAGCACTTGTTTCCAACAATGATTATGGTAAACCTATTGAATTTGCTTTTCGCACTTCAGCCATAGAAAAAAATGATTTAGAAGCATTGGCAATCATTAATAAAATTGCATTGAATCAACTACAAATGGAAAGACTGTCAAAAGGTATCAAGGCATGATTGATAGAATGGACTTAAGCAACAAAGCGTCTGTTATACGAAAACAACTGGGAGAAGACAGTTCTTCCCCCATCGATATTTTTGCATTGGTACAAAGCCTTGAAAAAGTCACCGTCGTTTTATATCCATTGGGACAAAATATCAGCGGAGCTTGTCTCCATGGTGATGATTCCTCAGTTATTGCAGTAAATTCCGGCATGTCCTTGGGGCGCCAGAGGTTCTCTATAGCACATGAATTATACCATTATTTTTATGATGAAGATGTTTCATCAGTAATTTGCCACACTACGATTGGAAAAGGTAATGATAATGAACGTTCAGCAGATATTTTTGCTTCATATTTGCTTATGCCCCAAACAGGACTATACGATAAAGTCAAAAAAATACGAGGAGAGGAAAACCGAAAACTTGTCCTTGATGACATAGTAGGGCTGGAACAACACTTTGGTGTGAGCAGGCAGTCCATGTTGATACGTTTGCAAGAAGAAAAACAACTCACGGCAAGAGAAGCTGATACAATGAAAACAAATGTCATTTCGTCTGCTGCAAAATTAGGGTATGATGTCTCCCTCTACAAGCCAACGCCCTCAGACAAGAACAAAACAACTTTGGGCTATTATATAAAGCTGGCTGAGGATCTCCTTGCTTCGAATTCAGTCTCTTCTGGAAAATATGAAGAATTGCTTTTAGATGCTTTTCGCGACGATATTGTCTATGGAGACGATGTTGAGATGGGAGAGAAAGACATTGACTGATCCTCTTTTTTTCGATAACGATTGTTTATCTGCTTTTCTATGGGTAGGAAAAGAAGGCCTATTGCACAAACTGTACCCGGGAAGACTCATACTACCTACACCTGTGTATACGGAATTGTCTTTCGATAACCCTAGGATCAGGGAATTGAGGAATAGAATAGATATAATGATAAATAACGGGCAATTCATCAAGGAAGATATCATAGTTGGAACTGAAGAATATGACTTATATGTCAAACTCACAACCCAACCTGAAAACAATCACGCTATAATAGGTAAAGGAGAAGCTGCAGCAATTACTTTGGCAAAGATCGAGGGGGGAATCGTTGCAAGCAATAATTTATCAGATGTCCTTGTCTATACTCAAGAACTTAATCTAAAGCATACAACAACAGGAATGATCATGGTTGAAGCTTTATATCAGCAATTTATATCTGAAACGGAAGGCAATGCTATATGGGCATCCATGCTTAAAAAAAAGCGAAAGTTAGGGGCATCCACTTTCTCTGAATACCTTTCTCGAAACGCCAAACTTATTCTCAAACATTGATTATATACACATCATTAGAGACTCACCCCTCTGATCAACGTATATCGATACAAGCTTAAATAGTTGTATAAAAAAATATGAACCATCTCTCAATACACATTTCCATGCTCTCTGAACTCCTTCCATACCTTCTCAAAGAAGTCATCCTCTAATGGAAGAGGATGGGGAGCTCTCCAACTGAATGCACATACTCCACCCTTGAAAGAAACCTCTTGGAGGAAAGAAGGAGGATTTTCCCCCTCCAGATGGGCACGGAAATCGGGAGGTAAGAGCGGATGCAAAGGCTCTCCATCACTACAAAGATACAAAGAACTCCCCCTGCTTTTCCCCCCTGCCTTGATGTACTCCTCCATCGCGCTCAGATAGACCACCTGCGAAAGCAGGCAATCACGAAGACGAAACAAGAAAGGCAAATGAGCAGGAGCATTCACCTGCAAAGTTTCAAACTCTGCAAGGTATCCAGCTATTTCCTCTCTCAATGCATGAATATCTTCATATCTTCTGAGCAACGAAGCATGAAGACCCATCTGCTTGCGTACCTTCCGATATACGAACATCGCAGTATCCTCTCTGCCAACACCATTCTTTGCCAAAGTAAGTATTTCCTCGATTTGTTCACGGCAACAACATGTTGGAACCCAGTTTTCATCATGACATTTCTTCATGATGTAGGAAGCAGCCCTTGCAGAACCAACCTGACCAGCATTGAGCGCACTGCCTCCTGGACGATACACCCCATGACTGCCAGCAACCTCTCCTACAGCAAACAGACCAGCGACATCGCTCTGATACCACAAATCCACAGCCAGACCGCCGTTGTTATGCTGGGCGCAAAGTGAAATCTCCAGCATATCCTTTTCAAGATCCGTTCCCCGCTCTTTATAAAACTCATACGCTGGGGCATTCATCACTTTCAAGCGGTCTACAGGAAGACCAAAATCAGCACCAGCATGTTTCAAATACACATATGCATCGGTATCCAAAGAAGAAAAATCCACATCGCCCTCGATTGGATTTCTCGTAAAATCAAGATATACCCTTCTCTCCTGTTCCAACTCACGATACACCAGCAAATCGATAATCGAAGACCCCTTGGAAATCTTTCGCACATCAAACGGCCATTGGTAGCCTTTGAGGAAAACCAGGGAGAGCATATGGTAGGAATCTTCGAATTGGTCTCGAAGAAAATCATGTACGATGCCCTTCTCATCCACACTGAAAAAACGAGGAAGAACCTGCATGTAGGTACCGCTGACATTCCAACGAGGAGTAAGAGAAGCCAGACCATACTGCCATTCCGTCAAATTCCTTCCCTTGCATCCCGCTTCAAAAGCCAGTCCAGAAGAACCGAACTGGGAAGCAGGATAAACCGAATTTGCGTACATCACAGCAGGACCTCCAGTAGCCCAGATGAGATTTCGACACCAGAAAATGCAAAACCGAGAGTTTTTGGTTTCCAAACAGAGAACACCCTTCACTTCATGTTCATCCACTAAAATCTTCACCACTAAAAAACCACCAAGCAAAGCAGCTCCCCTTTCTTTCAAACTCGACTCCAAGAATTCAGTCATGAAGCGAGAAGTATAGGGTCCTGCACTGGTGGCACGTCTTTTGGGATCATGATCTGTCTTATACCCAACAAACTCCCCATACCGATTCGTGGGAAAGGGAACTCCTAAATCGGAAAGCTTAAGGAAACTCTTTGTAGAGAGAGCAGCCTCAACAAGTGCCAGATCCCCATCTACAGCTCCACCATTGAACAAGTCCTCAGCCATGGCTCGTACGCTGTCAGGTTCAGAACCGCAGAGAGATAGCTTATAGTAGGTCTGCTTGTCCGAACCGGTATTCCGACTCGTCCCAAATGCAAGGTCCTCACTGAGCAGCACCACCTCGGAATTGCCCATCCTGTACAGCGTATCAGCAGCATTATATCCTGCAGCCCCACTGCCTACGATCACAGTCTCACTGATATACGTCGCAAGATTACAGAAGCTTTCCCCTTGTTTCACTAGAGTCTCCTGATATGAAAGCCACCATCAACGTCAACTACGTTCCCTGTGGTGTAGGTAAATGCATCACTTGCAAAAACAGCGACCGCTGAGGCTACATCTTCACTCTTTCCCCATCGAGCAAGGGGAAACACGCCTTGTGCTATAAGCTGATCATATTTCTGCGTGACCGTACTCGTCATATCCGTCAAGATTACACCCGGTCTGATTTCATGAACGAAAATCTCTTCCTGCGCCAACCGGTCAGCGAACAAAGTCGTCAGCATTGCGATACCGGCCTTTGAAACACAATACTCACCTCGACTGATGGAAGAAACCGTAGCAGAACAAGAAGATATATTGATTATCGTCCCGCGCTTCATAAACAACTTTTCTTGCGAAATCATTGCCTTGGCGACCAGTTGCGTCAAAAACATCGTAGCTTTGGTATTGGTATCCAGCACTACATCCCAGCTGTCTTCGGTCATCTCAAGCAAATCAGTTCGGTTCTTTGGAGCAATGCCTGCATTGTTGACCAACACATCGATTCGACCATACTCAGCGAGACTGAGCTCGACGATGCGCTTTCTATCCTCAGAAGAACTGACATCAGCTTGGATATACAGAACCCTGGAACCTTGGGCCCGTATCAACTCCAAAGCTGGAACGCAATCACTTTTTGAGCGTCTACCCACCACCACCAAATCATACCCATCAAGAGAGAGGTGCTTGGAAACTGCAAGCCCAATACCCCGACTGCCTCCGGTGACCAATGCTGTTTTCTTCATCACATTCCTCTCTTTACAGCATCATTACGGGCATCTTTATAGAGCTGCGCATACACTTCACTGTCTCGGATAACACAACCAGTCATCCCGTGGTCACGCATGATCTGCGTATATTTCGAGCACGCGATGCAACACTTTGCAATCTGCATCCGTCCTTCAAGCAATACATCCCTAGGAGCATCAGGATAGGCAATGGCCATCCTGCCCAACCCGACAAACCGGCAGATACCCTTTTCAAGGTTTGCGGCTCCTACATGAGGTAAATAGTGACGAAGCCACGAGTAGCCATTTCCCACCACGGGAATTCCTTGTGCATTCTCTTGAACCAACCGGTTAAAAGAAAAAAGCCGTTCAATGCTTTCCAAAGGATGCTCATTGGGAATAGGGATTCCCATACTGGAAGTATCGAAAGGTCGTGTTACCTGCGGATGGATATAGTATGGATTGCCAGCAGAATTACTGAGCAAGGAAACACCAGCTGATACAAGAGACGAAACAAGCTTGGTAGGCTCGTCTGCTTTGAACGTCCAAGAATCCTGCTCATCCTCACCGAACCCATAGGGATAGGGATGTGCATCAAAAATATTGAACCTGCTTGCAATGATGAAATCCTTTCCGCAAGCACGTTTGATTTCTGTGACAATATCAATCATCAGACGAATACGGTTCTCAAATGAACCACCATATTTGCCCTCTCTGGTATGACTTGCAAGCAACTCACTGAGTAAATACCGATGAC
>JAQVVB010000139.1 GCA_028699215.1 Sphaerochaeta sp.
CCCTTGCCGAACGTTTTGCTTCCAATGAGTGTTGCTCTTCCATTGTCTTTCATTGCTGCTGCAAAAATTTCAGCAGAAGAAGCTGAACCGCCATTGGTGAGTATGACGATGGGAAGTTCTTCGGGGAATTGGGGCTTTCCTGTGGCAATGTATCGTTGGTCGCGTTTGGTTCCCTTTTTGCCTTGGATGGTCACAAGGGTTTTTCCTTCGCTGAGGAAAATGTTCGCAGCCTGCATCGCTCCGTCGACAGCTCCTCCTGAATTGTTTCTTTCATCAATGATCAGGCCTTTGATGTCTTGTTTTAGCAATTTTTCGACATTATCAAGCATCTGTGTTCCTGTTTGGGGGGTGAACTCAGAGAGGATGATGTAGCCTATATCTCCATCAAGGATGCCGCTGTCGACTGTTGGGGTGTTGATCTTCTCTCTGATGAGGGTAAGGTCAAAGGACGTGCCGTTTCGATAGACGGTAATGGTGACCTCAGTATTCGGCTCTCCTCTGAGTTTCATGCTGGCTTCATAGCTACTCAGATCGTCAACTTTCTCTCCATTGATATGGCTGATAAGATCACCGGCCATGAGACCTGCACGTTGTGCGGGAGCTCCAGGGAATGGAGAAATGATGGTGATCATGTACGTGGAAGGATCTGCAGGGTCTTTGGTATCTGGAGAGGGTTTGTTCAAATAGGTGCCAATGCCTCCATAGACACCGGTGTTACCTTCCCTGTATTCCTCTGCTTCGGATGGTGGGACATAGAAGGAATAGGGATCATCGAGAGATGCAATAAGAGCTGAGGCAAGGTTGTTGAACACTTTTTCCTTATCGACATCCTCATAGTAAATGCTGTCTACATATCGGTAGAGACGTTCAATGGATTCAATATCGATGGCTATCTGGTCTGATTCCAGACTTTTACTCATCGTATTGTTGATAGGAGACGCGATGATTTGCTCCATTGCCCCTGAAGCAAAGAGGGGAAGGAAAGCCAGGAGCATTATGATACAAAGGCTGAATCTAGTCCTAAAATTTCTTTTCATAGGGTAAATATACATAATATCAAAAAGAGTGGCTATACTTTGCAGTATTGACCTCACCTCTCTTGCACATTACACTTGCCCCATGACTCAATTTATCAACTTTCCCGGTTGGATTTCGCCGGAAATCATCCCTGATTTACCTCTTAGATGGTATGGCTTGATGTATGTCGTTGCTTTTGCCGTTTCCTATGTTCTCATCAGGGTACAAGCAAAAAAAGGGGAAATTGCGTTGGATCAGGACCAGACTCTGAATCTAGTGCTTGCGTGTATCCTTGGTCTGGTTGTTGGGGCAAGACTTTTTTCAGTTCTCTTTTATGACGGAACATCCTACTATTGGACCCACCCTTGGATGATCTTCTGGCCTTTCAGATCGGGACAGTTCATTGGGCTTCCTGGAATGAGCTATCATGGCGGGTTGGTGGGAGCGATTGTCGGAGCCTACATTTTCAGCCGGAAGAATTCCATGCATTTTCTGCAAATTGTTGATACGGTCAGTTATGCAGCACCACTTGGCTATACCTTCGGGCGCTTGGGAAACTTCATCAATGGAGAGCTGTTTGGAAGGATTTCCACTAAAAGCTGGGCAATTGTCTTTCCTGACGCTCCTCTTTTTTCTACAAATTATGCATGGGTGCGAACGATATCAGACACGTTGGGGATCGCGTATGAATCAGGGGGTATGGTCAATCTTCCTAGGCATCCATCCCAGCTCTATGAAGCCCTGTTTGAAGGAGTGGTCCTCTTTCTCTTCATGTGGTTTGTCATCAGAAAAAGAAGAGAGAAGCAGAGTTATGGGTATGGAATAAGCGTCTACCTCATGGGGTATGGGATCATCCGCTTCATCATTGAGTATTTTAGGGCTCCCGATTCCAATCTGGGGTATATTCTTGCATTGGGAAAGGAAAGTGATAATATTGCTCTTTTTCAATCCTTTTTAAATTTTTCGATGGGACAATTGTTCTGTCTTGCCATGATATTTGCCGGACTTGCTTTCAACCTGGTGTTGAAACATCGAGCAAGAAAGGTATAGGAGTGTCTTCATGTCATTAGTTGATGAACGAGTTGCTGCAATGCGTACCATCCTGGTACGAGAAGGTTTGGATGGATATCTGATCAATGGAACCGATCCCCACCAGAGTGAGTATGTCTGTCCTCGATGGAGAAGCCGGGAATGGATCAGTGGGTTTACCGGGAGTGCGGGAACCGTACTCATTACAAAGGATGAAGCGTTGCTGTGGGTTGACTCCCGTTACTTCATCCAAGGTTCTGAACAGATCAAGAATTCGTGTTTCACCCTCATGAAACTCGATACACCCAATGTGTTGGAACCCACCGCTTGGATCGCTGCCAATCTGATTGAAAAGGGAAAACTGGGTATTGATGCAGCAACCTTGAGTGTAACAGCTAAAAAGAATATGGAAGAGGTCTTTGCAGACCGAGCAATTGAAATTGTACCTTCTCCGGACTATCTGGATGAAATCTGGACTGATAGAATGCCTGTGCCTTCCTCTTCCCTGCTTGAACTGGAGGCCAATGTCGTTGGCTTTACCATCGTTCAGAAGCTGACGATGGTTCGGTTGGCCATGGTTCAGAAAGGATGCAACTACACCCTCATTTCTTCTCTCGATGACATTGCCTGGGTGACCAATCTAAGAGGGAGTGACGTCCCCTATAATCCGGTGTTCCTTTCTTTCTTGTTGTTGGGAACCAATAAAGCCTGGTTGTTTACCGATCCTGCTCGTTTTTCTTCCGATTTACAAAAGAGCATTGCAGAGAATTTGGAGATTCTTCCATATGATGCAGCTCAGGCAACAATTGCTTCCATCATCACGGAAGATGATTCTGTTTACCTCAACCCCGATAAGACAAATCTGCTGCTCTTTTCTGCATTGGGTACGGCCAAACAGGTACAAGGAAGAGATTTTACCACGGATTTGAAGGCCTGCAAAAATGATACGGAATTGGAAGGTATGAGAAGAGCGCATCTGCTTGATGGAGTTGCCTTGGTAAACTTTCTTGCGCATCTTGATACCGAAAAGGGGACGTATCACGAGATTGAGGTCTCCAATCTTCTAAAAGAACAGCGAATGAAAAACAGCCAGTGCATCGGCGAGTCCTTTGCCCCGATTTCAGGTTGGGCCGAGCATGGTGCCATGTGCCATTATAGTGCAACCAGTGAGAGTGATTCCCTGATTGAAGGCAACGGCCTGTTGGTACTCGATACCGGTGGCATGTATGAATTCGGTCTTACAGACATCACCCGAACCATTTTGTTCGGTAATGCCACAGAAGAGATGAAACGTGACTACACCTTGGTGCTCAAAGGAAATCTAGCCCTTGCTTCCTCACGGTTCCCGGAAGGGACCTGCGGGTATCAGTTGGATGCCTTGGCAAAACAATATCTCTGGCAAAACGGCATGAGCTTTTTCCACGGTACCGGACATGGTCTGGGATTCAGATTGAATGTGCATGAAGGGCCGCAGGTGATCAATGCCCGTCCGATCAACGTTCCTTTGAAAAAGGGTATGATTCTCAGCGATGAACCAGGTGTGTACAAAGAAGGAAAACATGGTATACGTATTGAGAATATCGTAGCGGTAAGAGAAGACATCAAAACTGAATTCGGGCAATTCTTGAGTTTTGAAGTATTGACGATTTGCCCGTTTGAACGAAAATTGATTGATAAAAATCTTCTCAGTGAGTCAGAACTCGCTATGGTGAACAATTATCACCGTTGGGTGTATGAAGAGCTGAAAGATCTGGTTGAAGCTGAATCTGTTTCCTACTTGAAGCAGGCAACACTTCCTCTGTAAATAAGGAGTTATGAAAATGGTCGAAGCATTGGCAAAGAATGGGAAGATCACCAGAAAGGGACCGGTTGTTCTGGTCATCATGGATGGTGTTGGATTTGGAAAATACAAAGAAGGTGATGGTGTAGCCTCAGCCATGACGAGAAATCTGGATGGACTGTACAAGAATAATCCTTGGACTAAGTTGAAGGCCCATGGGTATGCTGTTGGACTTCCTTCTGATGACGATATGGGAAACAGCGAAGTTGGACACAATGCAATGGGTTGTGGACGGGTGTTTGCACAAGGTGCCAAACTGGTGGCTAATTCAATCGCTTCAAAAGCGATGTTTGAAGGGAATACTTGGAAGAAACTGACTGAGAACAACAAGAAAAAGGCTTCAACGCTTCACTTCATCGGGTTGCTCAGTGATGGAAACGTCCACTCTCATATTGATAATCTCAAGGCAATGATTATCCAAGCTAAAGCTGATGGTGTCTCCAAGGTCCGTATTCATGCCATGCTTGATGGAAGGGATGTCGGGGAAGTCAGTGCTCTTGAATACTTTGATCCTTTCGATGAGTTTCTTGCTTCTTTGAATGATGCTTCTTTTGATGCAAGGATAGCTAGTGGTGGTGGACGTATGGTCATTACCATGGACCGATACAATGCAAACTGGGATATGGTCCGTAAGGGTTGGGAAACCCATGTATTGGGTGAGGGCCGAAAGTTCACATCTGCCCATGAAGCAATTGAGACGCTCAGACTTGAAACGAAGGCAATCGACCAGGATCTCCCTCCTTTTGTCATTGCTCAGGATGGTAAACCTGTAGGGACCATTGAAGATGGAGACAGCGTCATTCTTTTCAACTTCCGTGGAGACCGTGCCCTTGAGATCACCAAGGCTTTCGAAGCCGACCAGCTTTCTGAGTTTGACCGCAAACGTCATCCCCAGGTAGAGTATGCTGGAATGATGGAATATGATGGGGATTTGCATGCTCCAAAGCAGTACCTTGTTCAGCCCCCGGCTATCGACAAGACCATGGCGGAGTATCTTTGTTCATCAAAAGTCAGGCAGTTTTCAATCAGTGAAACTCAGAAATTCGGACATGTCACATATTTCTTCAATGGCAATAAGAGTGGAAAGTTCGACGCAAAACTGGAGGAGTATGTAGAGATTCCTTCCGATATCCTACCCTTTGAACAGAGGCCTTGGATGAAGTGTGCAGAGATTGCCGACCGTGTCATACAAGAAGCAGGCAGTGGTAAGTGGGATTTCATCAAGTTGAATTTCCCTAATGGTGATATGGTGGGACATACTGGTAATTTTGAGGCTGTTGTCTGTTCCATGGAAGCGATGGACCTGCAGATAGGCCGAATCCATCAGGCAGTCATGGCTGCCGGTGGCGTCATGGTCATCACCGCAGACCATGGCAATGCTGATGATATGTTTGAACATGCAAAGGATGGAAAGGTGAAGTACAAGGAAAATGGGGAACCAAAATCCAAGACTTCCCACTCTCTCAACCCTGTTCCTTGTATCATTTGTGACAGCTCATTCAATGGCGAGTATTCCTTGGATTTGAATGAAAATCTTGGCATCAGCAGCATTCCTGCCACCTGTATGGAGCTGTTGGGGTATGTTCCTCCTGCTGATTACGACAAGAGCATCATCAATATTCTCTAGAAACAGCATATGCACCATAAGGAAGACGGGGCCTGAAAGGGCCCTGTCTTGTATTCAAGGGTGGAAGGCAGAAAACTCCTATGGTATACTCCTTACAAGAGGTGGATATGATACCAGTAAAGGAGTTTGGAAGGACAGGACATCTGAGCAGCAGGGTTCTCTTCGGGGCTGCAGCTTTAGGGGAAGTGAATCAAAAAGAAGCTGATGAAACGTTTGCTTTACTTCAGAAGTATGGAATCAATCATATCGATACTGCGCGCAGCTATGGTGAAGCTGAGGTTCGTCTTGGTCCCTTGATGAAGAAGGACCGTAAAGAATATTTCCTTGCAAGCAAGACCAACAAGCGGACAAAAGTTGAAGCGTTGGAAGAGTTGTATCAATCTTTGGAACGATTACAGACTGATCATATCGATCTCTGGCAACTGCATTTCCTCGTTGATCCACAGGAGTGGGAGATAGCGATGGGAGAAGGTGGTGTGCTTGAAGCCGCTCTTGATGCTAAGCGTCAAGGGTTGGTCAAATACCTCGGGGTAACCGGTCATGGTATCGATGCTCCTAAGTCGCATTTTCGAAGTCTGTTGCGGTATGACTTCGACTCAGTGTTGTTTCCCTACAATTATCTGATGATGAAGCATACTCAGTATCACGAGGATGTAGATACCTTGGTCTCCCTTTGCAAGGAACGAAATGTTGCCATTCAGACTATCAAATCATTGGCAAAACGTCCTCTGGGGGATCGAAAAATTCCATTTGCTACATGGTATGAACCGTTGAGCGATAAGGATTCCATCGATATGTCGGTTGCATATGTATTGCAAAATCCAGATATCTTCCTCAATAGTACAGGGGACATTCATTTGTTGCCTTTTGTGTTGGAAGCTGCAGATACCTTACTTGATTATCCTACCGATGAAGCTATGGAGGCCTTGGTTAAGGCCTATGATATGGAAATGTTGTTCACGTAGAGGCCTACGGCCCAAAGGAGTCTTTTCTTTGGGCTTTTTTATGACCAAATATGATATGTTCTGGTGACCAATATCAATAAAGCAGTACCGCTAATATACAAAACGAGTCCGAGTATATTGAAAAGTGATTCCTGGGTGATGGTTACCATGGTATTGCCTGCAATCATTAGGATGAAGGCGAAGCAACGAGCAACAGTCTGTCTACTTCTGTTTTCTTCAAAAATTGTAATGATGAAGGTCAAGATAGCCAGCAGATTAATCAAAATACAGACACCTAAAAACAAGTTGTCGGTGAGACTTGCTTCCTGGAGAAAGGAAGCTGAGTTTGTTGAAATTGGGGTGATTTTGGAAAGAAAGAGCGCACTGGCTGCGCCAACAAAGGAATATTGTCCGAGTTTAACGGGGTTGGTGTTTTGTTGAAAAAGACCTGATGCTAAAAAAAGAAAGGTTGAGAATAAAAAGGAAAAATGATAGGCGATACCAA
>JAQVVB010000140.1 GCA_028699215.1 Sphaerochaeta sp.
ATCCTCCAAGAGAGAAGCAGCATAGATAAATGAGTGGGAACTGGTAGTACTCACTATTGGTAAACAGTGAGGCAAGGCTTGCAAAAGGTGTTTCGCTTGAGAGTGCGATAATCAAAGAGTCTCTTTGAAGGAATACAAGAGCAAGAGTCAAACTCACAAACGCGCCTGAAAGCACACTTCTTAGGGGAACAAGGACGTTCTTTGCCTTATAGCCATAAAAGCAGAGGGAAAAGCCTATAAGCAGCCCGAGTATCATGATGGGGGCGCTCAGGGTGGGTAGGTCTGTATGCATGGGTGTTGTGTCCTTTTCTTTGTAGAAAAAAAAAGAGACAGCGTATAGTGCTGTCTCTCAACCTATGCGGTTGTCTTACTCCTGGATGATAGCACCAGTAGGACAGACATCGGCACAAGTGCCGCAATCGATACAGGTATCAGCATCAATTACATAGATGTCGCCTTCTGAGATAGCACCGGTGGGGCATTCGGGCTGGCAGGTTCCGCAAGCCACGCAAGCGTCAGTGATTTTGTAAGCCATACTATTGACTCCTTACTTCGTTTTCGTTGTCTCTGACTATATACCTGCATGCGTTTCAAGTCAAGAAAGAATGAATAACTGTACTAATAGTAAGAATTATTTTACTATAAGAATATATTTATTGGAGAAAATAGGATAAAAAGCTGAGAAAATTAAGAAAAACACAAAGCACATATCATTGATGCAGGAAAAAAGTATGGATTTCAAATCTTGTTTCTTATTTTTTAAGTATAGCATGGATGCCGGTATCACAAAGCATTTGTACAAAGATAATTTAAAACAATATAATATAGCAAAATATTTGACAGAACCAAGATTGTGCCTTACCATATGATCAACGGTGAAGTCCGGGAGGATTGTAATCCTTTCGAGTAGCCTAGGACCCTCTCTGGTGGAGGGTCTTATTGTATGTACTGAAATGTTGTTGAAATACCTGACGCAATTGCGATTGGATGCTAGACCAGATGGTTTTTTACCAGCAACTTGTTGGAGAGATTTCCCACAGGACAGATTGCACACCAACTTCTCGGGCGGTACATCCTGGAAAAGATGATTCCCAGTAGGGTGGAGCTGAGCATCATGGAATAGAGCCGATACGACAGGTGCAGCAAGAAGGGTGGGGCTGCAACGTCAAATAGTTGGGGCAATTCAAAGAGAGGGATGGCGATGAAGAGTCTTATGTACTCCATGCTTTCCATATTGCCCAAAGCTATTTGGGTGGTGGAGCCTGTGATGAACAGAAGGTTCAGCCCAAAATACCAAAGCATGAAATTCTGAAGCTTTTTCATGGTCAGCTGCTTGGGTACGGGTTTCCAATTTCTTTTTTTTCCTGTTAGAGTGATCAGGGATGCCCGAGGACAATAGGAATGACACCATACCTTTTCCTTATTGATTGCAAGAAGGATGAAGGGAAGGGCCATGCACGCAAATGCCGACAAGGCGAAAAGAATCGAGACAAAGCCGAGGCTGAAATACAGGATGGTGATAAAGAATAGACCGGGAAGTAATCCCAGTCTTTTTTGTGAAGCTTTCTGTATGGTCATACGCTCTTCATTGCAAGAGCCCCAAAAGCACAGTAGCGGGAGCATTTGCCACAGTCGATGCATTTGTCTTTATTGACGACTGGTGCTGCATAGCCTTTTTGGGTTAGTGCACCCACTGGGCAGACCCTAATTGCAGGGCAAGGGTGGTTCTGTGGACATCTCTTTGGGTTGACCATCAGTTTTTTAGGACCAGAAGCGGCCTCATTTCCAGAAATACCAAAGAACTTTGCAAAATCAAATGCCATATTTTTTCTCCATCATATAATTTGACTCGTTGCTGAGGAGCATACTAAAAATGGAAAGAAGAGTCAAATAGTTGTTAGTGGCAACAATTGAGATTAGCAACTAGTGGAAAAATGATTGTCCCTTGCTCTGCATAGACTGCCTAGGCTATAATTTTGATTTGGAGGAAGCTGAATTGAAGAAACTTGTTCTGGCTGAAAAGCCAAGTGTTGGAAGAGAATTAGCCCGGGTCCTGAACTGTTGGACTCGAGAGAAAGGATATGCTGAAGGTGCTGACTATATTGTAACTTGGGCTCTGGGGCATCTTGTTGAACTTGCTCAGCCTGGAACGTACAGCGATCGCTATAAACGATGGTCTCTGAAAGACCTGCCCATGCTTCCCTCTACACTCAAACAGGAAGTGATCGAGCAGAGTCAGGAGCAATTTGCCGTAGTGAAGGAATTGCTCAACAGACCAGACATCGAAAGCCTCATCATTGCCACCGACGCAGGGCGTGAAGGCGAGCTGGTCGCTCGTTGGATCATGAAATTATCAGACTATACAGGGCCTGCCAAACGCCTCTGGATCAGTAGCCAAACAGATAGTGCCATACGTGAAGGATTTGCCAACTTGAAGGATGCTTCCCTCTACGATAACCTCTACAGGGCAGCTGAGAGTAGGGCAGCGGCTGACTGGTATGTCGGAATGAACGTTACCAGAGCACTTACCTGTCAGTATGATGCCAAGTTGTCTTCAGGCAGAGTCCAGACACCTACCTTGGCTTTGATGACAAACCGTGAGGATGAAATCGAATCCTTTGCAGGTCAGTTCTACTGGACGTTGAAAGCCGACTTCGGTTCCTTCTCAGCTTCCCACTATACTTCAGATGATACCATCAGAATTACCGATGAACAGGTTGCTAAAGATCTTGAACAGACCTTGGTGGGCAAAAAAGGCCGTATCGTACAGTTGGAAACCTTGGAAAAAAATGAACAACCACCCCTTGCCTATGATCTCACCGAATTGCAACGAGATGCGAACATCAACTTGGATTTCAGTGCCAAAGAAACTCTGGATACCCTGCAGAAACTCTATGAACAGCATAAGATAGTGACCTATCCAAGAACCGACAGTCGCTACATCACCCATGATATCGTTGCAACCATTCCACTTAGATTGAAATCACTCAGTTTGACACCGTTTGCCTCTCTTTCCAATCAACTGTTTACAGACGGATTCCGTATCGATGAGCAGAGGTTTGTTCAGGATTTGCAGGTTACCGATCACCATGCCATTATTCCTACCGAACAAAAGGTCGATTTGAATAAGCTCTCGAAGAATGAGAAAGCATTGTGGGAACTGATTGTGATTCGGTTCTTGGAAGTGCTTAGTCCTGATTACCTGTATCGTACCACCACCTTGGTTGCAGAAGTCGAAGGCAACAAATTCCAGACCAGATTGACCCTGCCTGTACAACAAGGATGGAGAGATGTAGCCAGAATCATCGGTAGGCGAAGTGCTGCTTCTTTAATGAGTGATGAAGAAGATTTCAATGCTTCCCTGCTTACGCTCAAAGAGGGTACTGAAGTCACGATAGGCTCGGTTAAGCTGAGAAGGATGGCAACCTCAGCTCCCCAGCGATATAGTGAAGCAACCTTGCTCTCTGCCATGGAACATGCAGGTAGATTTGTAGATGATGCCCAGGTGAAGAAACGATTGGGTAACGGGTTGGGCACTCCTGCCACTCGAGCCGACATCATAGAAAAACTGATTCAGAACTACTATGTGGAGCGCCGTGGCAAAGAATTGGTTCCTACTGCCAAAGGTCGTGAGCTGATTCGACTTGCTCCAGAGCAATTGCGTTCTCCTGAGCTTACCGGTCGATGGGAGGAACGGTTGGCAATGATTGCTGAAGGAAAGGAGGACAGCACTTCTTTCATTGAGGATATCAAGAAAAATGCTGCAGATTTGGTGACCCAGGTTACCAGGAGCGGGGACATATTCGCTCCCAAATTCAGTGAGATGAAAAGCTGCCCTTACTGTAAGACTGCCATGATGAAAGTCGTTGATGAGATTGGACAGAACCACTATATCTGCCAAAAACTCTCCTGTTCCTATGAGGAACGAGAAGTGAAGAAACGAATACCTGTTGTGGTTAAAGAGAAACCTGTTGTCGTGGAAAAACCCAAAGCGACGGTCAAGGTGGTTGCCAAGGCAAAACCAGTAGGTGAGAGCAACGGGAAGAAACGAGTGGTGTTGGTGAAGAAGGCGCTTCCAAAACAAGGAGCCATGCAGTCTTTCTCCTTACCTGATGACCCCAATGATCGCGAACTGCCTTCCTATACGTGGGAGACTGTCATTGAAGTCGTCAGAATGAGTAAGCTTGCGTATCGAAACGAGCCAAGGGAAATGAAGAAATACGAAAACAGGCCTTGGGGCAATAGTGGTGCAAATACTGCTGTTGTGGAGGAAATTCCTCGTGGTGGTGGTACTTTTGCAGATTTTATGAAAGCAAGTGAGAATAGAAAGAAGCGTGATCAGGAGAAAAAGAAGCGATAAATACGGCAAAAGTGTTATAATAAAAACATTCTGTTATTGTATGGACATTATTGTCGCTTTTCCAGTATGATGGTTACGAATTGGAGGAACGAATGCGAATAGCTGTAGTCGGGTATGGAAAAATGGGTAGGTTAATCCGCTTGGAAGCCTTGAAATGTGGTCATGAAGTGGTTGCCATCATCGATCCTTGGTCACCTCAGAGTGAAGTGACAGCCTTACAGCTTGATGCTGCAAGCCTCAATGGATGTGATGTCGCCATCGATTTCACGCAACCCCAGATAGTCTGCGACCATATCGTGTTGTATGCCCGTCTGGGGATTCCTGCAGTAATCGGAACCACCGGTTGGTACAGTGAACTTGATTCCGTCAAGAAAGCGATTGAAGGAACTCAGAGCTCGATCATCTACAGCGGGAATTTTTCTCTGGGTGTTGCCTTGTTCATGCAGGTCGTCAAGAAAGCTGGACAGCTCTTCGATAAAGTAGGTCTCTATGACACCTTCATCCAGGAAATTTTTCATGCGCAAAAGGCGGACAGCCCCTCGGGTACTGCAGAAATGCTCGGCAACATCCTTTTGGAAACCAGTTCGACAAAAAAAAGCCTAGTAAGTGAGAGTCTGCAGCGAAAGCGGACTGATCAGGAAATACATATCTCTTCTCTGAGAGGCGGTACGATACCAGGAATCCATACGGTCTATTTCGACAGTGATGTCGATACCATAGAGTTGACTCATCGTGCCCGTTCAAGAGAAGGATTTGCCATAGGGGCTGTGAAAGCAGCTTCTTGGATAGCTGATGGACGAAAGGGATTTTTCACCCTCGACGATATGCTCGAAGACGTATACTTGAATATGGAGAATGCACAATGAGACAAACAAGTTTTAGAGGGGTGTTTACTGCTATGATAACCCCTTTTACCAAGAAAGATAATGTGGATGAAGAGATGCTTCGTCAAATTATTGAGGCTCAGATTGTCTCAGGTGTTGACGGCCTTGTCCCCTGTGGCACAACTGGAGAGAGTCCCACACTCAGTCATGATGAGCACGATCGGGTGATAGCCCTTACCGTCAAATATGCCAATGGTCGTGTTCCTGTCATTGCCGGAACCGGCTCGAATGCTACCAGTGAAGCTGTAAGGCTTTCCCGTCATGCGCAGGCAGTTGGTGCTGATGCAGTACTGTTGGTAAATCCTTACTACAATAAACCCACCCAGAAAGGACTGTATCTTCATTTCAAGGCGATTGCCGATAGCGTCGATATTCCTTGCATCCTGTACAACATCAAGGGAAGGACTGCCGTGAATATCGAGACAGAGACTGTACAGGCTCTCAGCAAGGCTTGTCCCAATATCGTAGGGGTCAAGGAGGCAAGTGGAAGTCTGGATCAGATGAAGGCGGTTATCGCAGGCACCCATGACCATTTCAATGTTCTCAGTGGAGATGACAACCTTTCCCTTGACTTGATCGAGGCAGGTGGTGATGGAGTGATTTCCGTGGCTTCAAACATATGTCCGTCGTACATCTCCAAGATGATTCATCTGTCTTTGGATGGTAAATTTGCTGAAGCCAGAGCGATGGAGGCAAATCTTTCCTCCTTTTTCCAGTCTTGTTTTCTGGAGACCAACCCGATTCCCATTAAAACAGCGATGGCAAGGTATGGTTGGTGTGAAGAGTCCTTCCGTCTTCCCATGTGCACATTCGAGCATGAAGAGAATCGAGAAAAACTCTATACAGAACTCGATAAACTTGACAAAATTGGTGCATTGACAAGGAGATATTAGGATGGCTACGATCAATAAGAATTATCAGAAACTTGCAGGGGGGTATCTTTTCCCTGAAATTGCCCGTAGAACAGCACTTTGGCAGAAGTCTCATCCTGAGGTGTCTGTGTTGCGGTTGGGCATCGGTAATACCACTGAAGCACTTCCTCCTGCAGTATGTGATGCCATGAGAACAAAGATTGATAAGCTTTCTGACCGTGCCACCTACACGGGGTATGGTGATGAACAAGGTGATTCCTATCTGAGGGAAGCCTTGGTCACGTATTACAAGCAATATGGTGTTGATCTGGAACCTACCGAGTTTTTCATCAGTGATGGTGCAAAGAGTGATGCTGCCAATATCCAGGATCTGTTTGGAAGTGATAATGTGGTGGCAATTCAAGATCCTGCATATCCGGTGTACGTTGACAGCAATGTGGTTGGGGGAAGAACGGGACGATTTGACAAAGAGAAGCTTTGTTATGATGGGTTTGTCTATCTAGAAAGTACTGAGGAGAATGGATTCATTCCTGAACCTCCTAAAGAGAAAGTCGACCTAATCTATTTGTGCAGTCCGAATAACCCAACAGGAGCTGTTGCATCCAAAGCGCAGCTCAAGGCCTTTGTCGATTATGCAATCGAACATAAAAGCGTCATCATTTTTGATAGCGCCTACAGTGAATACATAACAGAAGAAGGGTACCCTCGTTCCATCTATGAAATTGACGGAGCAAAAGAGTGTGCCGTTGAAATCAACAGCTTTTCAAAATTCGCCGGATTTACCGGGGTGAGGTTAGGTTGGACCATCGTACCAAAGGCCTTGCAGTGCGAAGATGCCCCCGCTC
>JAQVVB010000141.1 GCA_028699215.1 Sphaerochaeta sp.
GCTTTGTCTTTTTCAGTATGCTCCAGTCCTGTTACCGTAAACTGGTCAACACTTTTCTTGATGATGGCAGGCAGAAAAATTCCAGCGGTAATATTCCGTTGAAAATCATCATAACTCTGCACAGTTTCAAGTACCTGCAAAAGATAATGGGCAAATTTTTTTGATTCTTCTTGCTGACTAAGATCGTCAGAAGCTTGTAGAGAAGCAAGCATCCCAATGAGAGCTTGCTTATTTTCCAAGACCCGGTTCACCGCATCGCGGGCATCCTGGCCTCTATAAGGGGATATATCCCTATACCTAGTCAAATCCATGTATCAACCTTTTTGTGCACCCAAAATAGACTTCATGTACTGGGATCGTTCCCACTTGGAGGGATCTGCGACCCTCTCTTGAGCGAGTTTCCCATTGAAGTCAGAAATATGGGAGTATTCATGTGAATCCATCCAAGAAGAAAGATCTGCTTCGATCTTGGAGACAGAAGAAAGACCCTGTTTCAGCAATACTGAACAAAGTTGGACAGCCTTAGCTCCAGCAAGCAACTGCTTGACCACAGTGTCCCCACTGTATATTCCGGTGGATGCACAGATATCATAACGGACCTCTTCGCTCATCAATGCAGTCCATCGAAGAGAGAGTGCATATTCATCCTTTGCACTCAACATCTGTGCAGGAATCAACGACATGGTCTTTGTATCGATGTCAGGACTATAGAACCTATTGAAAAGGACAACACCATCGATTGAAAGTTCATCCAATCTGCGCATCAGGTTCGCCAAAGAAGAAAAGGATGAACCCATTTTCAAGCTGAGAGGAACCTTTATCTGTTTACGTGCAGCTTTCACCAAAGAAAGATAGTTCTTTTCAATGGCACCGCCTTCAATCTCAACATCAGCTGCTACGATGTAATGATTGATTTCAATGGCGTCAGCACCGCAAGCAACAAAACGGTTGGCGTATTCAATCCAAGAACCATTCTGCCTACAGTTGATCGAGGCAATAACAGGGATGTCCAACGCTTTCTTAGCATCTTCAAGCAAAGTGAGATATCCGTCTATCTCCCGCTCCATACTGGCATTCTTCATAAATCCATAGGCATCTGCATGGGTAAGATATTCTTGCGCCCCATCTACTGCCAATTCACTATCATTTTCAATCTGTTCTTCAAAGATTGATTTCAGAACAACAGCACTCAATCCTGCATCCTCACACTTTTTCAGATTATCAAGTGTTGAAGTAAGAGGGCTACTGCCCGCAATCAGAGGATTTTTCAAAGTAAGCCCAAGGTATTTTGTAGACAAGTCTGCCATCGTTCACTCCTTCATACATAACAAATGCGTCGGTTTATTCAACGCAGTTGGTATAATCATACCATGAATTGCCAGCTTTCTCCATATGGGTATTGTAGATTGTCATGGTAAAATCACATGATGGAAGATACTTTTTATGGTTCAGGTTTCTCATCTTCCAGGAATGCATTGTCCTGATGCGAAGAAATCAAACAAGCATTTCGTCTTTGAGAAGTGAGTAAGTCAATCAAGCGATAGAATATCGATGGATGTTTTTCTTTATGGGAGGACTCGTTTGGTCGGCTGTTCTGGTCATCCTTTTTCTGTTCTTCCATACATTTCCTCTAGAAAAAGTAAATCATAGAATCAATGTATCCACAAGAGGAACTCCAACGCTATATTTTTTCCCAATACCCTATACAATAAACGATAAGAGGTAAGCGTATGGAACTAGCCATCAGATATTTCAGCAGAACGGGAAATACACGAAAACTGGCGTTTGCACTTGGTGAAGCACTTGGAATTGAAGCTAAGGATCTCAATGAGCCCCTCGAAAAAGCTGATATTCTTTTTTTAGGAAGCGCAGTATATGGAGCAAAACTTGATGATGCTGTTGTATCCTATCTTCGAAACCTTGATAAGACAAGCATCTCCCTGATCATACCATTTTCCACCACAGCAATTGTAAAATCATCCTATCCACTCATCAAAAAAATTGCAGATGAGCAGCATCTGAAACTCAGTGAAGAACATTTTTTCTGTAAAGCCCAAGCAGGATTCCTCCACAAAGGGCGTCCAAATAGACATGATTTGGAACAAGCAAAAGCATTTGCCTTGCGCATGACGCAATAAGGGTGCCGCTTTCGCGACACCCCTACATGAAGCATCTGATAGAATCTACAAGATATATGGGATCCTGAAGTTGTGGGATTGATACACTACAAACGTCTCAACCTCTGCAACTTCATCAATCTTATCCAGTTCTTTCTTGAAAAAGTCCAAGAGAGACAGATTTTCTTCTTCCGACAATACCAATTGGACGATCAAATCATAGCGACCTGTAACAACCGCCGCAGAGATGACACCACGAAGTTTGGAAAACTCCAAGGCCTTCTTCTCCAAGTCCATTGTCTTGAGCTTAACGCCCATCATCACAACCTGCAATCCTGGAATTGATTCAGGATTTACAAGCCCAGATATCTGAAGCACGCCCTCTTCAATGAGTTTGTTTACGCGAGCGCGAACCGTGTTCTCAGTGATGTTCAGTTCATCTGCAATTGCACTGAATGGCTTTCGCCCATCGCACAACTGTTTGATAATCGCCTTGTTTGTGTCATCCATCTTTATCTTCATTGTTGATTAACCGTTTTTCCTCTCAAAGTCTTTCATGAACTGAGCAAGAGCGACAACGTCCTCTTTTGGCAAAGCATTATAAACACTTGCTCTCAATCCACCAACCGAACGGTGGCCCTTAAGACCGAGCATGCCATTCTTGGTTGCCTCAGAAACAAACTGCTTCTCAAGATCTTCATTAGGGAGACGGAATACGATGTTCATCTTTGATCTGAATTTAGGATCGACCGGGCTTCTGAAGAAAGAAGAACCATCAATGGTATCATAGATGATTGAGCTCTTCTCGACGGCACGCTTCTGCATTCCTTCTGCTCCACCATTTCTCTTGATCCACTCGAGCATGAGCTTCACACCCCAAATGGAAAATACTGGAGGAGTATTGTACAAACCCTTATCCTTGCTATGGCGTTTATAATCCATATATGCAGTGAGATTGGGGTTCTGTTTCTCAAGCAAGGATTTCTTCATGATGATGAAGGTAGCACCTGCAGGTCCCAGATTCTTTTGCACACCACCGTAAATCATTGAGAACTTCTCAACGGGAACAGGGCGGGAAAGGATATCACTGGACATGTCACCGATAAGGGGTACATCACCGGTATCGGGGAAATCCTGCCACTCAATTCCTCCAATGGTCTCATTGGAACAAAGATACAGGTAGCTACTGTTTGCACTAGGCTTCACCTTGGAAGCATCTGGAAGAGAAGAGAACTTGTTGTCAGTACCATCATAGTAGTAGTTGACCTTTCCAAGCTTCTCAGCATCTTCACCGGCTTTATTTGCCCAGGTACCGCTCTTGATATAGTCAGCAACCGTATTGGGACGGAGGAAATTGGTAGGGATCATGGTGAATTGAAGCGTAGCACCACCACCAAGGAAATAGATGTCATAGTCATCAGGAATATGAAGCAGTTCCTTGAACAGATCAAGACACTCATCATACATCTCTTCAAACAGACCACCGCGGTGGCTGGCTTCAACCATGGACAGACCTTGTCCATTGAAATCAACCATCTGGTCACGAATCTGTTCCAATACTTCAACGGGCATTACCGAGGGACCGGCAAAGAAATTCTTTTTACGTTCCATTTAAATTTTTCCTCCGTTTTTCAATTCGGACATGATTTCAAACGTCTCTTCTCCAATACGACCAAGATTCTCAACGCTGTTGGCGCCAACATGAGGAGTAAGAGTCACCTTTTCTGCCTTCAGGATTGGATAACTTTCGGCAGGAGGATCAGTGGGATAGACATCAGTGCAATACCAGGCAACTGAACCGTCTTCCAGGCAAGCGACCATGTCGTCAGCATCAACACACAGAGCTCTACCGGTGTTGATCACTACAGGAGCTTTTTTACAATGGGCGATCAATGACTTGTTGACCATACCACGGGTCTCGTCGGTAAGAGGAAGATGCAACGAGATGTAGTCGGCATCTTCAACAGCCAATTCTGGGGTAGATATCATTTCGGCAAGAGGTGAAGAAGAGACATATTTGTCAAAAGCCACAACTTTCATACCAAAAGCTTTTGCCCTCTCAGCAACACGACTTGCAATATTTCCGATGCCGAACAGACAAAGGGTCTTGCCATAAAGTTCGTTTCGTTTCGTGTTCTTCAGCCATTCACCACTCTTCATCCCATTGTGATAACTCACCAAATGATTAGGGGTGCTCAACATCAAAGCGAAGGCAAGTTCTGCAACTGCAATGGCAGAAGATTTCGGGGTATTGCGAACAATGATTCCCTTGGACTCTGCATAGGCTTTGTCAATATTATCAATACCTACTCCACCACGAATGATCAACTTGAGGTTGGGAGCTTGGTCGATATATTCCTTGGTACATTTGGTCTTGCTACGGATAAGCACGACATTTGCTTCACCGAGGCGGTTCTTGTCTGTTGTCACTTCGCCGAACACTTCCAAGCGGGAAGCGAGCGATGCGTCAAAGGCGTCTGAAATAAGAATAAGCATGGTTTTACGTTCCTCTCTTTGCATTTCTCCATGAGCTCAAGCTCATGACGATAATCATCTGAGAAGATTGTACACTAAAAATAGTTGTTTTGTCTAATTTTTTTTGAGTTTTTTTAGATATCAAGTAAATTTCTTTTAAGATGTTACTGGATAGTAAGAATTAAAAGATTTTTCTAGAAAAGATAAACGAAGTGAACACGGGGGTAAAAAAACACCGCCGGGCAAACCGGCGGTATGTATGGTTAGAAACTCTTGGAAACGTGCAATTTTCGGACTTTCTTCATCTGTTTGCGTGCAAGAGCTTTTTTCTTCCTGTTAAGGATGGTGGAGGGCTTTTCAAAGTACTCCCGCTTCTTCCATTCGCGGATGATACCTTCTTTCTCTACCATGCGCTTGAAACGCTTGATTGACTTTTCCAAAGGTTCGTTGTCATCTACTTTTACGTATGCCATATATTAATTCTCACCTCCCCCCCCGATTACTGGGTCTAAAATACTGAGTAACAATGCCCCAAACCTACCGTCAATGTCAAGTATTTGAGGCAAAAGTAACGGTGTTTCATCACCATTCACACTCAGATAGCTGATACTTTGTCATCTTCTGTCTTCAAATCAAGTACACTTATCTGCAAGGTCGACTGATTCCTGAAATAGTTCCTTCCTAAACGGAAAGCGATATCAACCACAGAACCCTTGTCGAAGTCCCTTCCTACTCGATCTCCTGCATTCCAATAAACAGCCGGCCACTTGTAGGATCCGAACGCCAAGGTAAGCCGAAGATGCTGTGAGCCTCCCTTGTTGTTGTTCATGAACTGAATATCTTCAATCACTGCTCCTTCCATCAACAATACCAAAGGAGGATTCTTTTCGCCATACGGTTCAAAAAACTCAACCACCTTGATGATCTCTGGAGTCATGTATGCAACAGGAAGGGTGCAATCGATCGCTACCGATTCACTCTCACTACTCTCAAGGCAATCCATTCTATCAATCTCTTCCATTACCCGTTTCTTGAAGACCGGAAGGTTTTCAATGTTCATGGAAAAGCCTCCGGCACAGACATGGCCACCGAAATCAAGAAAAAGGTCACTGAATTGAGAAAGGAACTCCCGAGCATTGAAATCCTCAGGACTTCGCATCGATGCCGATATCCTGCTCCCTCCTATGGTCGCCAAGACCAAAGCTGGAGCATTGAAATGCTTAAGCAGGCGACTCGCCATCACCCCTGTGATACCACGGGAAAGCGAAGAATCTTCCACAACAACCAACTTGGAACCTGTACTCTCAAAACTATCCTTTGCTTTTGGCAACATCCTGTCCCAAGCATCTTCTCCAAGTTTCTGCCGTTCCTTATTCAGCTTGATCAGTTCACCACTCAATCGTTCAGCTTCTCCAAGCTCAGTCGCAAGCAACATGTCGACAGCCAGATTCGGCTTTCCCATTCGACCCGAAGCATTGATGACAGGAGAAATCTGCCAGGAAAGATCACTGGTGGAAAGCTGTTTTCCAATGAGATTCTGCATGGAAAAAAGAGGAAGCAACGCCTCACGCTTTCCAGCGGCCAAAACCTTGAGCCCTCTCTTTACCAGAAGGCGATTCTCATCCTCCATGGGCATGAGATCGGCAACCGTACCAATGGCGACCAAATCGAGAATTGATTCATAGCCAGAATCCAACAAAGGATATTTCTTCATACAGTACGCAATGAACAGGGTGGAAAGCACTTGCAGCTCATCCCTACCATGGACACTGTATTTCATCGCTCTACTGATGTTGGAAAGTGCAAAGAGGCTCTTACCCTTCACCACAGGCATGACCTGTTCCATCTCAACGCGCATATCGACCAAATGGATATCTATCTGCTTGCCGAAGGCCTGTCGCAGCTGGGCAAGTTCCGAAGCAGCATCAAGCACCAGAATTGGAAGATCACACGATAAAAACTGCAGCGCCTTGCTTTGTGCGGGGGAAAGAAGTCCGGGATTGATCTCTTCGATGACTTGATCGATGACCAACAGGTTTTCTATGCGTATGGCCTGAATGATGATGGTATCATGCCCTGGTTGCGCATGCAGAAGGATACAGTCCTCATGATAAAAATCAGTCTGGCTGAACCTGAGTGCCCAAATGACCTTTGCCACTACCCCACAGCCTGCCAAATGTTCAAAAGGATATCCGCAACCGGGGACTTTTGGGTCGACAATAGCCAAGGCAGGAGGCAGCTCGCTTCCGCTGATGTGATGATCAAGCACAATGGTATCGATACCCAAAGAACGTGCATGGGCAATTTCGTCATTGTTTGAAATTCCACAGTCAACCGTCAAGATCAGAGTCACTCCATCTGTTC
>JAQVVB010000142.1 GCA_028699215.1 Sphaerochaeta sp.
CTTTCATTTTACACAGGCTACTCGCGCAACATGCAGATCGGTGTCATGCCCTCCCAAGGGTTTGATGGTATTGCAGTTGCGCTTTTGGGAGCCAGTAACCCTCTTGGGGTCTTGTTCAGCTCTTTGTTCTTTGGAATCCTGCAGTCTGGAAAGGGTTTCATGAATGCGATGACCAATGTTCCTCCAGAAATCGCAGATACCATCATTGCAGTAATCATTTATTTCACTGCAACCAGTGTTCTGTTCAAACGTCTCTGGGATGGACTCTTCAAGAGAATAACGCAGAAAAGAGAAAGAGAGCTTGAAGAAGAGACCCAAGCTGAAAAGTCCGTTGAAAAGGAGGTGAAATAATATGTGGTTAACCTTAACAAGAATCTTCCCCTATGCCATTGCCTATACCATCCCGATGTTGGTCACCTCTTTAGGAGGGCTCTACAGTGAACGAAGTGGTGTAACGAACCTCGGTCTTGAAGGATTGATGCTGGTTGGTTACTTTGCCTCAGCGATCACGATAAAAATGACGGAAGCGACTCTTGGTATCCAAGCTTTACCTTTAGGTTTGCTTGTTGGGGTTCTCGCAGGAGCCGTCTTTTCTTTGCTCCATGCTTTTGCTTCCATCAACCTGCGTGCCGACCAAGTCATCAGTGGAACAGCAATCAACATGCTTGCTGCTGCTCTTACGGTATATCTTGCTCGTACTATTTCTGGAAGTGGAAATGTGCGTATTCTCATGGGTATTGTCCGCAAGAACATTCCCTTCTTTTCCAAGATTCCCATCATCGGGCCGTTGTTTTTCAGTCAAACCTATTGGACTACCTGGCTCTGTCTGCTTATTTGGGCTTTATCGTGGATTCTTTTATATAAGACATCCTTTGGCTTGAGGCTTCGTGCTTGTGGTGAGCATCCTTCAGCCGTAGCATCAGCAGGTGTCAATGTCCATATGATGAGATACTTTGGTGTTGTGATGAGCGGGGCTCTCGCCGGTTTGGGTGGAAGCGTCATCCTCATTACCTACTCTGGTGAATTCAATGGAACCGTAGCTGGCTTAGGATTCTTGTCGATTGCAGCGTTGATTTTCGGTCAATGGAAGCCACTTGGCATCTTGGGAGCAACCTTCTTTTTTGGTATCGCAACCACAATAGCCAATGTCTCGCAGGTCATTCCTTCCTTGAGCGTGGTGCCGCCTGCCATCTTCAAGGTATTCCCTTATGTAGCTACGTTGTTGGCTTTGGTGATTTTTTCCAAGCATTCGGCCGCACCGAAGGCGTCTGGAGAACCGTTCTGATTTCTTATTGAATCGTGTAAGATAACAGCCTTTCGGGGCTGTTTTCTTTCTCATGGCTTTTATTGCTTTCCGTAGTAGAGGAAATGCTGTACGCTGAAGGTGTTGGAGGATTAAATGGATAAACTTATGGACAAAATGCAGGAAGCTGCAATGTATATTACATCAAAGATCGGCAATGAAGCAGTACAGATCGGTATGGTCTTGGGAAGTGGTCTCGGTGATCTGGCTGAACAGCTGGAAGATCCCATATTCATTTCCTACAAAGACATTCCTTTCTTTCCCGTCTCCACGGTGTTCGGGCATAAAGGAAGACTGGTGGTAGGTATGCTTGAAGGCAAACGTGTCATGTGCATGCAGGGACGTTTCCACTACTATGAAGGGTATGGGATGGATCAAGTCGTATTCCCCATCCAGGTGATGCACGCCATCGGCATCAACAATCTTCTTGTCACCAATGCCGCCGGTGGTGTCAATGCTTCTTTTAAACCGGGAAATCTGATGCTGATCACTGATCATATCAAGCTTATGAGCGAAAGCCCAATGCGAGGTCCCAACTATGATGAACTGGGAGATCGTTTCTTTGATATGTCCACAGCATATGACAAGGGTCTTATGGAGCTGGCAAAAAAAGAGGCTGAATCTTTGGGAATCACGCTTCAAGAAGGGGTCTATATCTTTTTTGCAGGTCCTTCATATGAGACCCCTAGTGAAGTACGAGCTGCAAGAATTCTTGGGGCAGATGCCGTGGGTATGTCTACGGTTCCCGAAGCCATTGCCGCTAGTCACATGAAGATGAAGGTGCTGGGAATCAGTTGCATCACCAATATGGCTGCTGGAATTCTTCCGCAACCTCTGAATCATAAGGAAGTGATGGAGACCGGTGAATTGGTCAAGGAATCATTTACTGCGTTGGTTAGAAGGGTTACCAACCTATGGCCGGTATGAATGAAGAAGCCCGCTTTCTCATCAAGAAACTCTCTTTGGAGCGTCTTGAAGGAGAAGGTGGGTACTATAGGAAAATATATACCCATAGAAAAGGGGCTGAAATTCTTGGCGGAACCATCTACTATCTGGTGACGTTTGAGAGTTTCTCCTCTCTTCATTGGCTTCCTACCGATGAAGTCTGGTATTTCCTGCAAGGTTCTCCCCTACAACAACTGATTTTGTATCCTGATGGAAGACACTCCCTTTCATTGCTCGGACCAGTAGGAGAAACCTGTAATCCTGTTTCTGTTGTACCTGGAGGGTGTTACCAAGGGACTCGCTTGCTTGATGAGCAAGGGTATGCCTTATGCGCTACGACCATGTGTCCCCCGTATGATCATAGTAGGTATATTCAAGGAACGAAAGAGTTGGTTTCAGAGTATCCTGAGTGCCCTGAGCTGTTTTCTTTTCTTCGTGAGGAGGATCGATGAGAACTGTGTTGGTTACCGGTGGAACAAGTACCTTGGGAAGAAGCATTTGCAAAGCCTTCGTAGAGATTGGTTGCGAGGTTGTTTGCACTTACGCTCATCATAAGGAAAAAGCTGAAAACCTTCAAAAAGAACTGGGACCCTTGTTGCACATTGAAGAGCTTGATGTTCTTTCTCCCTCAAGTGTGGAAACATTCTTTTCTCGATTGGATACTCTGGATGTTTTGGTGAACAACAGTGGTGTCTTTACCCTTTCCGATCAAGAGGATTTGAACATTGAAGAATGGGAAAAGGTGTTCAATACGAATGTTCGAGGCCTCTTTTTGGTTACCCAACAGGCAATACCCTTGTTGAAGAGGTCTTCAAAGGGCTGTATCGTGAACATTGCCTCGATCAATGCTTTGCATCCAGGGTTTGGAATGACAGCTCATTATGATGCTTCAAAAGGTGCTGTGGTCTCATATACCAAGAGTCTTGCTGCTGAACTTGGTCCGAAGATCAGGGTAAATGCTGTCGCCCCAGGGCTTTTGGATGCTCCGTACCTTCATGAACAAGGAAATCCTGTAAAAGAGATGTTTGTGCAACGGGCGGTGCTCAAGCAATTGGTTTCTCCTGATAGCGTAGCTTCTTGTGTGGTGTTTCTTTCTACAAACCCTGCGATCACCGGTGAAGTAATTACCGTTGACTGCGGTTATTTAGTGGGGTAAGCATGAAAATACTTTGTATTTCAGATGAATCAGATCCTCTGATTTACTCCAAGAACATCAATACTCGGTATGGGGATGTTGATTTTGTGATTGCAGCAGGAGACTTGCCGCTCAAATACTATGAGTTCATCATTTCTTCGTTGAACAAGCCTCTCTATTTTGTGTTTGGCAATCATAATCTGGAGTTCCTCCATCAGTTTTCCTCAGGGTCGCAAATCATACAATATGGATATACGGATACGAAAGGAGGGATGCAGTTGCTCCCTGCTTTTGGTGGCGATTATGTTGACGGCAAAGTGGTCTATAACAAAAAACATAAGCTGATCATCGCGGGTCTTGGTGGATCTTTGCGGTACAATAAGGGAAAACACCAGTTTACTGAACGCGAGATGTTTTTCAGAATGTTGAAAATGGTTCCTCATCTGGTATTCAATAGGATCTTTCGAGGTCGCTACATCGATATCCTGATCACTCATGCTGCCCCGTTGGGGCTTGGGGATGACATAGATAGATGCCACCAGGGTTTTTCAACGTTCTTGACGTTCATCCAGTGGTTCAAACCCCGTTATCTGCTTCATGGTCATATTCATCTTCATGATCTCAATGCGAATCGTAATTTGGTGTATAAAGAAACCAAGGTGATCAATATTTTTCAAAGTTATATATTGGAGGACCCCCTGTTAGGGAAGGATGGTAAAGATGGCAATTGATCTATACAGTCAGACCAACGAGGATTTTGAGAAAGCCCGTACCCGAGGGAGAATGCAGTCTCTCATGAGTAGCCTTGCTTGGAAAAACTCCGACTTGCTTTCATTATATGCGGTGACTGAGTTGATAAAACCTAAGAACGAAACATATTTGGGTATGAGAACCATACCGGTGGATAAGATAATCGGTAGTGAAGGGCGATATCAAGATTTCTCACTGGCGTTTTATCCGAAAAAGGAGTTGTTGCGTTCACGCTGGCAGAGTATTGATCGGGCAGCCAAGCAGTACGTCATTCTTCCTCCTATCTCAGTATATAAACTGGGTGATTGGTATTTTGTTCGGGATGGAAACCACAGGGTTTCAGTAGCGAAAACACAAGGTGTTGAATTTATCGATGCCGAGGTGGTTGAACTCGATACCCAGATTCCTCTTGAAGCTGGACTTACGATGAAGCAGTTGAAAAAACGGGTCATCGATTATGAACGCGAACGATTTCTGTCGCAATATTCGGTTGCTTCGCTTCCTTTTGACCAGATCAATTTCACCTCTCCAGGTTCTTATCCTGAGATGGTAAACCATATACTTGTTCATAAGTATTATATCAATGAAGGCAAAGAAGAAGAAATCAGTTTCGAAGAAGCCGCCGAATCCTGGTATCATCATGTATATTTTCCTATTGTCGAGGAGCTTCGAAGAGCAAAGTTACTCTCATCTTTTCCTGGAAATACTGAGTCTGATCTCTATATGTGGATCGTTCGCCATTGGGATAATTTGAAACATATGAGCGGGAGTCAGGAGGTTTCCATCGAAAGCGCCACCAATGACTACAAGGTTCGATATGGCAAGAATCGGATCGAGCGATATCTGGAACGCATCAAGAATTTCTTTTCCAGGTAAAGAAAGAAAAAGAGAAGCGGCCGAAAAGGCCGCTTCCCTGCATTCAATACAGATTTATTCTTGGATGTATGCGCTGAGAATGTCAGCGTAGACTTCCATCTCCTTACCCAGTCGATCACTCGGCCTGATGGAGTCTTCTTTCCCTGCCAAATGGACGATACCGGCCACTGGTTGGTCAAGATATTCGATTTCCTCATGCACGCCAAATGGAATGTGCAACATACCCATTGCCTGAGACCAATAGATCATGGCGTTCAACGTATGGGCTCCTTCACAGGTGGAGTGAGAACAACTGGTAAAGCAAGCAAAGAATTTGGTTTCCAGGCTCCTGTCTTTACTTAAGGATATCGTTGTGTCGAGGAAAGTCTTCATTTCTGCGGTGATATTCCCGAAACGGGTAGGGCTTCCCAAGATGATCATGTCGCTTTTCAAGAGTGTGGAAAGACTTACAACCGGGAGTGCAAGAATATCCTCATAAAAGTCATTGGTTGTTTCCTGTGTGTTTGCCCAAATATGCAAATCTGGGTCATCAACACGATAGAGACGCGCATCGACATTACGTTCACTCATCAGCTCCTTAAGGTAGGATCCGATGATGTAACAGTTCCCGCTAACACTGTGGATGATGATTGAACAACGTTTCATGTGTAGACCTCGCTTGTAACGTTCTTAACTAAACTATACTACACAAACCGGCAATCGTGGAAAAAAAGGCGTCTAGCACCAAGCGGTGAAGAGACCTTCCCTTTCATCGATGAATACTTTCGTTCCATATATATTGGAGAGGATTTCTTCTTTCATGATCTCTTGTTTAGGGCCGTCTGCAACAATTTTCCCTTGGTTCATTACTACGATGCGTTGGATGGCTGGAATTATTTCACTCAATTCGTGGGTTGCTAGTATCAGGGTTTTTCCCTCTTCACTCAGCTGCTCAAGAGATTGCCTGTACTGGTGGCGACTGGGGAAATCGAGGTTGGATACTGCTTCATCAAGCAACATGACTTGGGGGTTGTGGACGCTTGCACGGCAAAGCAGGATTCGTCTTGCTTCACCTGAAGAGAGCCTGTTCATCTGTTTGTCTTTCAATTTCCAAACATCAAAACTCATCATGGTTTTTTGAACTTTGGCCAGTTGCTCTTCTGTGACTTGATGGTGGAAGTCCAATCCTATTGAGCTGAAAAAACCAGAGGCGGTGATTTCCCAAGCCTTGTAGGTGCTGTTGCAAAGATATTGTAGGGATTGGGAAACTATCCCAAGTTTTTTTCTCAGTTCCAAGACTTGCCAGCGTTGCTGATTAAAGAGTACCCGCTTGGAAAGAGGGTTGTACAAGGGATGGATTTCTTCACTGATGACCTGGACCAATGTGCTTTTCCCTGCTCCGTTTGGGCCTATGATGGCAAGATGCTCTCCTTGCTGTACGGTCAAGGAGACATCGTCGAGTATATTGATTCCCTGTCGTTTGACAGTGGCATGTTCCAGTTCAATGATTCGTTCACCCATAAAAAGCCTCCAGTTGGGAATATACCACACCGGAGGCTGTTTACTGAAGCAACGTGAGAAGCTTATGCCGTGGCAACCGCACTTTCATCAGGGTAGCGATCCATGACCTTGTTTTCCAAGGTGGTGAGGGTTACCAAGACAAGTGCTACTGCTAGGTCGGTCTGTCCATTTTGCAAGGCTTCACAGAGGTATGAGTAGTCCTTGGACCGTTTTTCCAATTGCAGCGGAGTGAATTTGATGGCATTGAGAGCTGAATCAAGCATGGGTGCAAGGTTTTCGTAAATACAACTGAGTATTTGGTTCCCATTGGCTTTGATCAGGATGTGATGGAATTCATTTTCAGCATCCTGAAAAGTCTTGAGCCCTTGTGCATCTTTTTTATAGACAAGGGATATCGCC
>JAQVVB010000143.1 GCA_028699215.1 Sphaerochaeta sp.
ATATTTCTCTCTATATGTCTGATCCAATATCATGAGAATCCTCCTGAAAAAAGGACTCTACGTGACCAGTTGTTGATCACGTAGAGTCAGGACAGTTTAGCTCAACTCGACCATGAGTTTTTCGACTTCTGCAGAAACTGGTTTCTTTGCCATATATTTATTGTATAAGCCGATACCGGAAAATACGATGAAAGAAGTGGCCAGAGGTGCAATGACTGCAATATCCGGTTGGAATTTCAAACCAAGCTTGGTAGCTGCAAATACCGACAAGCCCGCAATGATGGACCAGAAAGAAGCTCTTCCATCGCAATGCTTGAAGGCTGGCAACAAACCCAGGATAAGGGGAATGGCCGTAGGACCTAAGAGAGCAGCAAACCAAGTCAAGATCAAGCCGGTGACACCTCCGAGCTGATCTCGGAAAAGTGCTACGATAATAGTCAATGCAGTGAAGACGATTGTGGTCAGTCTTGCATAGTACAGCGATTTCTTATCGTCGGATTCTACGTTTCTCATCTCTGGTTTGAAGATTGGAATAATGTCTCTCGTGAGAACTGCAGATATGGTGTTCGCATCTGAAGTACACATTGAAAGCGTATTTGCAAACATGCTGGATAAGACCAAGCCAATCAAGCCGATAGGCAGGAACTTATTGGTCAACATGGCATACAAGTTTGCTTCAGCAGCTCCTTGAGTCATACCGGGGAACAAGAGAGGTCCGCACCACATCGGGAAGAAGAGTACGAACGGCCATACCAAGTACAGGGCAGCAGACAAGAATGCTGCTTTTTTTGCCTCATTGTCATTCGGTGTGGATATGAATCGAGCAGCCAAATTCCACGTGCCACCAGAGTAGCTGAAGAAAATGACAAAGAAATAGAGCAGGGTCCATGTCAAGGAGCCTTGTCCACGTCCTGCATTGAAGACAGCGGTGTTGGCTTCTGGCAATGAACTGAAAACAGTGAAGAAATTCAATCCATAATCACCAAGATGGATCAATACACCGATAAACAGTACGAGGCCTGCAACAATCTGTACAACGAACTGAGCAAAATCGGTCCACAAGTCAGCAATCAATCCACCGACTGCAATATAGACCAGGGAGACAAGACTAGAGACAATGATACCTATCCAGATAGGCATTCCTGTAAATCCATACAGCAAGATACCCATCGAGGCCCATTTTGCACCAACATCAAGCAATTTTACTACAATACCTGAAATTGCAATAAGAACCTGTGTTGATTGGTTGTAACGCATTTTCAAATACTCGGTGGGGGACTGAATTCCCAAGGACCTACGCAGTCGAGGCCATCGAGGAGCAATGAATATTGCAGCAACAGAAACACCGATTGCAATATTTACAGCCCACCAAAAGTAAATTGATATTCCATTGACGTAGGCAATGCCTGCATATCCTACAAAAACGACTCCAGAGTATCCCGATACGTGATGCGAAATACCTGACAACCACCAGGGGATTCTTCCCCCACCCACGAAGAAATCTGCAGAGTTCTTTACTGATTTCTTTGAAACGAATCCAATGATGAGCATTACCCCAAAGAATGCTACCACCATTACCCAATCCAACCAATGCATCGACATGATCTACCTCCTCACATACGTAAGTAATGAATCTATACGTTTCTGTAAATAGTGGTCGTTGAAAGCTTTATACTTCTCATTTTCATTTCTCCCCTTGAAATCTTCATTCTTGGTGATGTATGAGATGACCTCTTTTTCAGAAAAATATTTAAGTAAGAACCGGTCCAGTTTTGTTTCTTGCATTCCCATGAATCTATTCCACAAGAAGAAGTGACAAGAGAGCAGAAGGACAGTAAGAACAGGACAAACGAAATTGACGAAAAAATGGGATGTGATTTCCAAGAGAAACTCTTCGAATACAAATACGGAGAGAATCAGCGATATGATGGTTAAGAGGGGAATGATCAAGAACAAGAACACTTTCAAAGTCGATTGGCTTTTTACCTTTTCAAGTTCTCTCATGCATGCAATCTTCGAGTACGATTCGCTTTCTTCTTCATACAGGGTTGCGTTGATGGCGCATGTAAGGCTCTCTCCTTTTTTTGAGAAAAAAGGAAGCAATACTTCAACCTCTCTTGCCATAAAATCATATTTCGCCATGCTTTCACAGGTGTAGATTTCAACACCATAGTCTATGGGCAAATCCAGAGTTATTTTTGTAAGGCCAGAATATTCCTTCTTTGGGCGTGGCAAATGCAGGGTTTTCTTTATAAGCGTAAAGACGCAAAAAAGTGAGGCTGCCCAGAAGATGACAACCAACCATACTCGGCTACCAGCAAGGCTGGAAGCCAATAGTGTAGTCATAAGTAAAAACGGAATGATTAGCAATGAGTACATAATATTCGTATGTTTGGTTTTCATATAAGACCTTTGACTAAAGGAGTGAGGCACAAGGTGCATCTATGTACATTCTTGTGTTGGCTTTTGTTCTCAGGATACTGGCAGGACACGCAGTGGAGATGGGGCCTTTCAAGGCATTTGCTGTTGCTGTTGCCTTCCGTTCAGTAGGGACGATGCAGAAAACCTGCTTGCTTCTCATCAAGCCTGGAATGGTCACCGTAAAGGCATGCGTGGGAACATTGTCCAGGCTGAGGAAACAAAGGTCATGTACTTGTTGTTCTCTACAGACTTTTTCCAATTCAACGACCTTTACCAGTGCAGGGTCTTCAAAGTCAGCAACACTTGGGTCATTGAAGGCAAGATGTCCATTTTCTCCAATACCTAAAAAGACGATATCTGTAGGATAGGTACGCAACAGGTTGCTATAGCGTTCAACCTCACTGGTTCTATCAGCCTTTCCGTTTATGAGATGGATGCTTTTGAAGGGAACTCGGTTGAAGATTGCAGTGTTCAGAAAACCTGAAAAACTTTGTTCACTTCCCTGTTCCAAGCCAATATATTCATCCATGTGGAAAGCATTGATTCTTTCCCATGCAATCGTGGTGTTTTCTACAAGAGATTGCAAAAAATCACTCTGTGAAGGAGCTGCAGCAAACATGCAGTTGATTTCTTCTTTCTCCTCAAGCAAGGTGCTGATATACTGAGAAACCTCGTCTGCTGCTTCGGCTCCCATTTCCTCTCGGGTTTCGAAAATCTTGACCAGCACGTCTCCATAATTTCTACAAATCATTTTTCTCTTTCCTTAAGATCTTATTTTTCTTTCTGACCGATTTTCGTTCGATCAATTTAGGTTCAAGTTTTACGGTTCTTTCGTAATCAGTCTTTTGTTCAATTTTATTGATCAACATCTCTGTGGCGAGGCGACCGGTCAAATTGATGGGTTGTTCTATGGTTGTCAGGGATGGTGAAATCATTTCTGAGAATGGAATGTTGTCAAAACCCATGACCGAAATATCTGCTGGGACTACAATCTCATTGGCCTCAAAGAAGTTGATGATCCCGAATGCCGTCATATCGTTTATCGCGATTATGGCGTCTGGGAGCTTTTCTTTTTCCAAGATCATTTTTGCAAGATTCTTTCCATTCTGATAATGAAAATCAGTGGTTATTGCATCGTTCTCGACTTTTGAAACAACAAGGTTCGTCACTTCAAACTCAATTCCATAATCTTCCAAGGCTTTCCTATATCCCTTATAAAAAAGTTTTCTACTTCTTCTTTCCAAGGGTGCTGTTGCAAAGGCAATGTTCCTATGGCCATTTTGAACAAGATATTCTGTAGCCATGTATCCCGCTTTATAGAAATCGAAATTGACTGAATCAAAATCCTTACTTTCAAACGTCTGGTCAAAGAGAACGATGTTGGTATCCAGCTCCTTGAGTTGGTTGATCACTTCATCGTCTGTGGTGAGCACTGAAATAAGGATTCCACTGACGCAGCGTTGTTTCAACATCTCTATGTGCTTCAATTGCAACTCAGGAGTGTTGTAAGAAGAGCAGATGATCGGTACATAGTCATGTTTTATGCAAACACCCTCGACTGATGCGACTAGTTGAGAATAGAAGGGGTTGGCGACTGAGGGGATGATCACCCCTATTTCCTTGCTGTCGGCTCCCTTGAGCATTCTGGAAAAGAGATTGGGGCTATAGGCCAAATCCTTGGCAATTGCAAGTATCTGCTCCCTCACTTCTTGCTTCACGGGGTAGTCTGAATTGCTAAGAACCCGGGAAACCGTTGCAGTCGACACGTTGGCGATTGCAGCAATATCAAGGATTGTTGTTTTCTTTGGTTTGTCAGCCATTCCTTAGTCTCCTTTGTGAAAAGCTCATAGTAAACGTTTGCTGTCTGAGGTAAAAATAAAAACATCCGCATAGCAAACGTTTACTACACCATATGCGAGTATCATTATTTTGTCAATTTATTTTTTATTTTTTCTGTCTGCCTGCAAAGAAGCCTGAAATATGAGGGATGTATGGAAGAATGAGTCAAACAAAGGTGAACCACCATAGTGTCCCTCGAGAAAAGCCTGATCAGGTTGGACTTCTCTGGTGCGTTTGCGTTTCGATAGGGCTTGAAGCGTTTTGGCCAAACTGATTTCTTTCAATGCATGAGTAGTGTTGAAAAGGAAAAAAGAATGGAAATGTTATCCTTTAAGGATACATCCATTGATACATCCACCCATTCGTCGTATGATATCCATACTTTCATACATGCCTGCAAGGCTAAGAAAAATGTATTTGTTTCCAGAGGAGCACAAGAAGATGCTTCAAGAGATCTGGGTCTGCACGGGACAAACGAAATCCTGTTTTTTTTGGCTTTTGGAGGATTAGATTGTGAATTGGAGTTTGTCAATACAAAGGAATGGGAGAATGACCCTGATCCATCTCACATGACAAAGGTAGATGCCTATACTTTCCTAAGTGACTACAAGCGGTGTTATCTAGCATTCCTTCGGTTTTCTCCAACAGGAAATTGGTTGATTAAATCCCTGCATTTGGAACCAGGAAGTAACGAAATAATGGTACATGCCTTGAAGTTGTATAGGGAAAAGAGGAGACACGATGAATAAAGAGCTATGTCCCGCCTGTAAAATGGGCCGATTGGAAAGAGAAACGAAAGAGATAACTGTCTTCAAGTTCGGGTATGCTGAATCAAAGACTGTCGAGGTCTCGTTTTGTCCCCTCTGTGAAGCAGAATTCTTTGAAAACAAGCAAGACAAGCAGGTCAGAAAAGAGTTGATCAAGAAGCTACAACATAAGAATGTCCAGAAAAAATTAGAAGAGATGGCTTCTTCTGGAAAAAGTTTCGCTTCTCTGGAACGAGCTCTTTCGCTTCCACAAAGAACCCTATCGAAATGGAAGAATGGAGCAACCAAGCCATCTGAAGCAGGCATGGTTTTAGTGAATTTACTGAGTATCCTACCATGGCTTTCTGTCGTGGCCGACCATGATTATGACCCTAAGCTGGCAGAGTCTCTTCAATGGGCGAATATCTGTTCTTCCTTTGAAAGGGTCTCACAAGCAGGGATTCTGGAAAATGGCTCTGAGAGATTGTTGTATGCGTATGTTCAAAATACAGTCAAAACTGAAAGTATGTCAGAAAAACAGTTCTCTTATGTAGACGAGGTATGTCATGAAATTGTGTAACTATTTGTTGGTCTCGGAAGCATTCAACCTACAGAGGACTCCTCTTGAGGAAAAACTGGAAATTTCATTTTCCATCAAGAATTCGGTAGCAAAAAAAGAAGAACGCAATCTTCGTCCGGTTCTGCATGATTGTTCGTGTACCATTACTTCAGAAGGTAATAAAGACGATACGATTTTTACCATGAAGCTCTGCTATGCTGTTTGGATAGGGAAAGACCACAATGAGATGGCCCTTGAAGAATCCTCACTCTCTTCATACGTTGCATCTGTATTGAAACCTTTGGTACATGCTGAAATCAATGCCTGTCTTGCAAAGGTGAGATTGCCTGCGATTGCCTATGAACGTCTGGATTGGTAAGAAGGGCTCTTCAGTCCTTCATTAAAGTTTCCACAAGAAAACCCACATTAGTTCCTACCTGATTTTTCAACTCTTCAATTGTGGTTGCATACTGTTTTGAATGTTCAATAGCTTCAGAAAGGTGGTTCTTATAGCGACTTTCAAAATGCAAATATTTTTTGCTATAGCTACCTCCGAGTTTATCTTTTAAATAGAGCTCAGTCTGTGTGCGTTCTCCGGTTTTTTTGTTCTCAAGGAGTTTAGTTTTGTCGTATTCGATAAGGTCGCTGTAATGCATAAGGAGCCAAAGCTCGAAACAAGGATTTGAAATGAATAAATCAATTCCTTCAGCTAAACAGTTTTCGGCTAATGTGTCGTATTGGGTTTCAAAAAAACTATGCAAATCTCTATCGGCAATGATACATAGGTGGTCAACGCTTGGAAAATAAGATTCATAGGTTTTCAAAGCTTCCTTGGCTCCGTTAAAAATATGAAGTGGATGGCTACCGGTATTTCTCTCATGATTGATTGGAATCATCTCAATGAGAGGAGAAATCCCTAAATCGCTTCGATGTTCTAGAATTGCTTCAAAATATCTATATTCAGTTTTTTTCCCTTCACATGCAATGAAATACTTTTTCTTGGGTTCTTGAGTGTATTGTTCTTCTCCATAGCGAATTCCAAACGGTTGTCCTACGCGCATGGTTTATTCCTTTTCTTCTGTGGTTTCGAAAGACTCCTGAGGCATGAAGAATGTATCAAACAAAGGGACTCCCCCATAGCGGCCATCCAGGTAGGCTTTCTCAATTTTCTTGTCGAACCGTTCTTTGAACTGATCGAAGGGGTAGAGGATGCTTGCGCCGCTTTTGTTTTTCTCGACAAGGTAGATTTCGTCTTGTCTGAGTATATCCAGGTCGAGAAGATGGCTTTCATGTGT
>JAQVVB010000144.1 GCA_028699215.1 Sphaerochaeta sp.
CATAGTCCCCATGTCCGCTGTAGGAGAAGATGGTAAGATCGTTTTCACCAAGGACTGACTGGAGAAAAGTAAGTTTGTTCAGGATATTATCTTTTGTGGGAAAGTTTTCATTGGCTTCATCATAGTCATAAGAGGTTTCTGTTCCTCTTTGTGTCATGAGATACCCATGGTATTCTCGTTTGGTTTCAGCACCCAAATCTTCTAGGCAGGCTTGCAGTTCATCAGCATCATTGAGGGTTCCGTTAAGGCGCTTTACATTGGTCCCGTAGTAGTTCAATCCTACCGATACATGATGTATTGAACCTAATGGACTCTGTTCCAGGAAAAGTTCACACCCTACCAGAACAAGGAAACTTGCTGTGACAATACAGAGTAAAAACCGACGCATATAACAACTCCCCGCTTACTACCTAAGAGACCACGATAGTCGTAATGCTTCAGTAAGTAAAGAGAATCATATCCAAGGCTCCACCATTGGTCATGGGGTGCTGTATGTTGCTAGGGAATGTCGATAGAGACAGTTTATAGGGAAGTCCTTGGTTTTCCTTGATGTATCGGTAGAGGCCATCAACAGAAATTCTTCCGTTTTTACCAGCAGGAGGAGTCGAAAGCGTTTCAGTGGAAAGATCTGTTCCATGGAGATGGTTCCAGCCGAGGGCTTCAAGCAGGGCATACGTAAAGATTCCATGGTTATGGTCTATAGTATTGAAAATCCCTTCATAGGAGTCTGTATTTGCGCTTGCACTCATGGCAAATAAGTTCGGCGGTTCATATATTGCTTCTGCAAAGTATTTCCCAAAATAGTCACTAATCGTTGAGTCATATACAGTACTGGTGGAAGAAGTGCTTTCCTTGACGAAATTACCACTGTAGCAACTGTCGATCAGCAGAAGTTTCTTTCCTGGAATGGCGTCCATCAATGCGAGCAGCGCATCTGGGGGCAAGGCATCTGAGGTTGTTGGATTGCCGTATGTTGTGATGGCAAGTGCTAAATCTCCTGTATCCTCATACCCGTGGCCGGAATAGGTGAAAATGATGAGATCTTCTTGTTTGGTTACTTCTGCCAAGTTTTTCAACACTGCAGTTACATTGGCAACCGAAGGATAATTAGAGATGGTTTCGCCGTTAATGGTGAATGTACTTGTTCCAAGCAAGCTATTGCCCTCTTGCATCATAAGGTATCCATACGAGTTCCTTTCTGTTGCCTCTGAAAGCAAGGTGAATGTTTGGAAAAGCTCCTTAGCGTCATGAATGGTTCCTTCCAGATCATTTCCATTGTCACCAGTCGATGCGTCATTTGTATAATCCAATCCCAACACCACATAGTAGAAATCACCTTGCAAAGGCTCGTCCCAAAGAAGCTCACATGAAGTTACAAGTAGTAGTAGTGGGATGAAGAGCAACAAGATGAGTTTTTTCATGTGGGATGCTCCTCATTAGGAATATAACTGTAGCGTAATCCTATTCCTATCATGGGGGCTGTTATTTCTTTCCTCAAATGCACAGTGATGGGGATGGTCAGATTGAGGTGGTGCCTGATGCTGGTTGGAAGTCTGAACTGAGGACCCAGTTGTACTGAGAACGAAGCAAACGCTTCCTCTATCTTGTGATAGAAATTCACTTCACTGCCAATACTGCCAAACAAAGAGAAAACAGGAGTGAATTGATAGCTGCCTCGTATTCTCAGGCCGATATTGCAAAATCCTCTGGCAATGTAGTTGCCGAACGGGAGGGAGTCGGTGACATAGAGAGAACTGAGATCGAGGGAGACTCCCCAAGGAGTCGCTTCATATCCGATCAGACCTAAGGCGACAGAAGTCGCATCGCTGGATCGGAAAGGCAGTTCATCCTCGAAGTGGGGGATGGAAGCATAGTAGGAATTTGAAACGTCAAATGAGTACGCAACTTCTCCAAAGGCCGAAAAGGGGATGAGAGAGAGGAGAAGCAACACTTGGATAGTCAGTTTGAATCGTCTCATACTCTAAGTATACCGATAATGAGACTTTGTACTATTCCCTAACTAGTGGATAATGCATGTTTCTCTACGAGTTTTCCATCCAAGTACTCTCGGAAATCCTGTATTCGTATGCCTAGAGTCACAATTTTTGTTTTTGGCTTTCTTGTGGCATTGGCAATGATGGATTGGCCTTCCCAAGAACAGGTGAGGCGGTAGTGGTTTCCTTGGAACTCTATTTTTTCCACTTCCACGTGTTTGAACTGAAGATGGGGTAAGAATTCTGGCAGGGGAAGTTTTGCATCATCTTGTAGCGTTACATCTTCAGGACGAAAGAAAATGGTATGTCTCCCATCCAAAGGTTTGAAGATGAAGGAGGAACTTCCCACCTGGCTGACCAAGGTTCTTGGAATGATGCTGTAGGGAAGCGTATTGCCTTCTCCCATGAACGAAGCGACAAACAAGGAGTTGGGCTTGTTGTATATCTCTTCTCCCGTTCCGATTTGTTCGACGTTTCCTTCATGCATGACGATGATCCTATCTGCAATGGATAAGGCCTCTTCCTGATCATGCGTGACATAGACGGTAGTGATACCTGTTTCTTCATGAATTCTTCGAATTTCTTCTCGCAAATGTTTCCGTAACTTTGCATCGAGCGCCGAAAGCGGTTCATCGAGCAACAACAGCTGAGGTTGAGAAGCAAGCGCTCTGGCCAAAGCGACTCGTTGCCGTTCTCCACCGGAAAGTTCTTGGGGCTTGCGTTTTTGATAGCCTTCCAAGGAAACCAAGGAAAGCAAGCGGTTTATGCTTTCCTTCCGTTTGGCTTTGTTGATCTTTCGTAATTTCATGGGGTAGGCAATGTTCTGCGCTACGTTCATATGGGGAAAGAGCGCATAGTCTTGAAAGACCATGGCTATTTGTCGTTCATGTACTGCTTTGAACGTGATGTCACTGCCATTGAGCTGGATGCTTCCTTCTTCTGGCTGGATCAATCCTGCGATCAGTTGCAAGGTGGTGCTTTTTCCACACCCAGAAGGTCCGATGATGCAGGCTAGTTCTCCTGTCTTGATCATGAAAGAAACATTCAGCTTAAAGTCTTCATAGGAAGCTTTTATCGAACAGTTCAGACCGTTATCGGCCATTGCTATCCCCCTTTGCGAGTTCACTGACAACAAAGACAATGGTACTAACAAGAATGAGTATGGTTCCCAGGGCACAAGCCCCTTGGAAATTATAGGATCCGATCAATCGGTACATCACTATGGGTAAGGTGACAATGGCGCTGTTGGATAACGTCAATGTTGCGTTGATCTCTCCCATGCTTAATGCAAAGGCAAAAATGCCTCCTGTCAGCAAAGCTCCTTTGAGCAAGGGAACTTCAATGAGGAAAAATGTTCGCATGGGACTGGCTCCCAACGTTAGGGAACTCTGCATGTAAGAAACCGGGATTTTTCGATACTCTGGAAGGATGGTTCTCAATGCAAAGGGAATGGCTATGACCATATGGGCGAGGACCACCAACGTGTATCCCACACCTACACCTCCCCTAATGCGGTTGGAGATGATGAAATATCCTAGCCCGATGATAACCGAGCTGACCGTCATGGGAAGCATCCCGAAGAGTTCAAGCGTTGATGAAGCGAATCCTTTTTTCCTGATGGCCGTGGCAAGAGCAAGGGCAACAGGTATGGTCAGGATTGCAACCAAGGCGGCAATGGAAATACTGTTATTAAGTGCCTCAAGTGCTGAACCCATGTGGCCGGTTCCTCGTTCCAGGGCAAAAAGCTGACGATACCATTTGAGACTGAAAATCTCTGTCGCTGAGCGGGTGGATGAAGCCATGAACGAGCGAAGGACAATTGAAATGATGGGACCTAAGATGAAAAGAAGAGAGGATAGGGTATAGAGCAGAGCAAGGAGTCTTCCCAAAGTTGAGGTGGGCCGCTTTTCCAAACGCTTGGAAGAAAGGGTGTAGGATTCTGTTCTTGCAAGGACTTTCTGGCTCTTGTTATACCAGATGAGGAGCAGAGAAGTGATGATGATGGATAATAAGGAGAGTGCTGCAGCTCCCCCGGTATCCATCGACATACGGGCCAAACGATAGATTTCGACTTCCATCGTGGTATATTGGGGGCCTCCGCCCAAAACAAGGATGATTGCAAAACTGTTGTAGCAGAAAAGAAACACCAAAGAAGCGGAGGAAATGATGGAAGGAAGCAGACGAGGCAAGGTAATGGTTCTGAATGTTTTGCTCTTCTTCGCTCCCAATGTCCAGGCAGCCATTTCACAATGGAGATCCATATGTTCCCAATATGAAGATACAAGATTCATGATAATGGGAAAGTTGAAGAACGTGTGGGCAAGGATAATGGCTTTGAACGTATAGAGAATCTGTATTGGTGGTGTGGAAAGGTTGAAGATTTTCATCAAGAACTGGTTGAGAAACCCATTGTTCCCAAAGAAGATCACGAACCCCAAAACAACAAGAATGGAAGGAATGACGAAGGGAACGGTACTGAGGGCTTTGATCAATCGTTTTCCCTTGAAGGAATAGTTTGCCAAAAGATAGGCTCCTGGAAGAGCAACCATCAAGGATGCCAAGGTGCTTAGGGCTGCTTGAAACAGTGTGAAGAGTAAAATGCGAATGGTATAGGAGCTGGTGAACGTCTCAAGGATGCGTGAAACAGAGAAGCCTTCCTCAGTGAGGAAGGCAGTCGACAAGGTGAAGAAAAGCGGTACAAGAAAGAGGACTATAAGGACCGCTGCACCTGGAATCGGCATGGCTTTATAGAAACCTTTGGATGTTCCACTTTCATGTATGTTCATCTACTCATTACCTTTGTCCATTCAGTAAGCCATCTATCGAGATTTTTTTCAATAGCGCTTGCCTCCATGGAAAGACTCTTTTCAGGTTTCGGTGCCCAATCGAAGGCAGGAGGAAGTATGGTCTGACTGTTTACCGGATACATCGAGTTGGCTGTAGCGATTTCGAGTTGGGCATCGGTAAGCAGAAAATCAATGAACAGTTTGGCAGCCTCTTTGTTTTTGCTTGAAGATAACAGACCGACGTTTTCTATGGTCGTGCTGTGGCCGTCAGTGAAGAGCACTGCTTGGTATCTGGTCGTTTCCTCATAGGTTACATGGTAGACAGGGCTGGTCGTGTAGCTGAGTACCAAAGGAGCTTCCCCTTCGGTGAAGAGGCCATAGGCACTGGACCATCCTTCTGCGATGGTGAGGGCATTTTCTTTCATCGCCTGCCACCAAGCAAGATATCCTTCTTCTCCAAAGACTTCGATGGTCCACAGAAGCATTCCCAAACCAACAGAAGATGTCCTAGGGTCGATCAACAGCACTTTGTTTTTGTATTTCGGGTCGGTAAGTTCCATAAGTGAAGTTGGAACATCTTCCTTGGATAGCTTTTCGGTATCGACGATGAAAGCAAAGTTGCCATAGTCGAAAGGAAGCAAGCGGTGTTGGCCATCGATTTGGAGAAAGGCAGGAATTGATTCAAGGGCCTCACTTGCATAGGGTTCGAAAAGATTTGCTTCGTAGGCTTTTGCTGCCATGTCGTCGCTGATGCCAACCACGACATCGGCAATCGGGTTGTTTTTCTCACTCTTAACCTTGGTAAGCATTTCAATTGCATCACCGGAGCTGACCAATTTAACACGAATTCCAGTCTTGGCCTCAAACGTTTCTACGATTGAAGGACCGGGCCCCCAATCTCCACAGAAGGCATCATAGGCATAGACGGTGATTTCCTGATTCGCTTTGGAAGCAGGAACCTCTTGTTTCCCCTGTGCAAACAGGAGTGAGGAAACCAAGAGAATGGCAAGAAATGCGCAAACGTTACGATGCTTGTTCATAAGCACCTCCATATTGGTATTCTGCCATGGGGAATTATTACGATTGAGAATTGACGTGTCTCCCTCCGCTGGTATTATCCAGATCAGGTTAACGGGTGTAATCTCAGGCCCTTCGGCCACCCCAGGACGAATTCAGACTAATCACTATGCAAGAATCTGTCAAGATAGGTTTGTTGACCGCCTGGCTTTGCTGCGATACAGTATTTATATGAAGCAACTTGTAACATCTGAGGTAATGGCACAAATCGATCAGGATGCGCAACTGAGGTATTCCATTCCGGCCCTTTCGTTGATGGAAACAGCAGGATTGAAACTATGGCAGACAGTAAAAAAGAGGATATCCCAAAATGATCGTTTGGTGTTGCTCTGTGGGGGAGGCAACAACGGAGGGGATGCCTTGGTGGTGGCCCGTCTTGCTTTCAATGATGGCTGCCGCAATTTGCTTTGTGTTCTGGTAGGTTCGCTTATATCTCCTTCCTGCAAAGTCCAACGAGACATCATTGAAGCGTATGGCCTCGAAGCTGTGAACTTGACTGATTCGGTTTCTGACGAGGTATCTCTTGCGATTAAGAAAGCCGACTACCTCTTTGATGGGCTGGCAGGAACAGGACTGAGAGGACCTCTCCGTGGAGTAACACTTGCCTTGGTCTTGCTTGCAAACCAGAGCAAGGCCTATAGAATTGCAATCGACATACCTTCTGGCATAAGCGATCAGGTGGGCGTTTTTGCACCTCATTTTCACGCTGATACCACCATCACCATGGGGTTGGGGAAATGTGCGATGTATCATCCGACGATACGACAGAGCTGTGGAGAGATCATAGTGGAAAACCCTTCTTTTCCTCCGCAGTTGCTCAATCAGTGTGAAGTTTTCGCACACCTGCTGGAGATGGAAGACCTTCATTTGCCAAAGTTGCATTCTTCTGCCTATAAGAACACCAGAGGAAACGTTGCAATCGTTGGAGGGAGCAAACACTATACAGGCGCGGCTAGACTTGCTTCTCGTGCAGCTTTTGCTTCTCGTGCTGGA
>JAQVVB010000145.1 GCA_028699215.1 Sphaerochaeta sp.
GGCTACCTGTTCAGACGAGACCATTGGGGCAAGGGGTATGCTACAGAAGCAGCTGTCGCTTGTAAGGAGTATGCCTTCACTTCACTCAATGCAAGAGAGGTCTACTCCATCATTCGGGATTCGAACATCGCCTCGATGAATGTGGCAATTCGAAACGGGATGCTTATCCGCGAGAGGTTCATTAAGCATTATCGGAATGTAGACATGCCTCATTTCCTTTTCTCTGTTAAAAACACCTAGAATCTGACAAGATTTCTTCATACTACTCTGCTTAAGGTCTTGCAGGTGCTCAACTGTTTGTAATATGCATCATCCTGTGATAGTTTCTATAGGCAGAGGGGGTAAGGTCTTTTCTGAGTTTGAACTGATGGATGAAATTCCGGTAAGAAGAGAATCCTGAATCTTCAGCTATGCTGGATATGGTTTCATTGCTGTCAATCAAGGCAACAAGAGAGTGTTCGATCCGTTTGTCGACGATGTATTCTATAAGGGATCGTTTCATCAAGGTCTTGAAATGCCTATTCAGGTAGTCCGGGTTATAACAAAGCATATCGGCTAATTCTTTTACGGAGAATTCTGGATCAGTGAGATGTTCATAGATCAGCTGGATGATTGTATTCACCAGGCTTTTGTTGTCTTCATTCTTTTGTGAATTATTGATGAGATCAATCACCATTTCATTGAGAGAAATGAGCATGAGTTTCACTGTTGCTTGATATTTCTGTTCGGTAAAGGAACTGTTTTCCTGTTCATAGAGAAGTGCATGAAAAGTTTCGCGTAATATGTTGGTATTGACCATATCCATGTATCTGGGCAGCAACAAGGCGTTGTTCAATCGTGCTTTTGCTATTTCCTTGTTGTTGATGATGATCAACGCCTCTTTTTCAGATAAGAACTGTGGTTTTTCTTTCGTTGTAAAATGTATCCAATAATACCGTGCTTTCTCTCGTATTCGTTCTGTTCCCCAATGGTTTTTTCCTTCAGAAAGCAGACAAATTGATGAGGGTTTTATGGTGAACACCTCTGACTCTTCTTGAATGTTGACTGTTCCCTGGTGACCAAGAATGAATACAGAGGTGCTGATATTGCGTCTTCTATGAATCCATCCAGGACTAAGAATGGCAATACCACAATTTTCTGCTTGAAGTTCCGATAAATTCGGGAAAAAAACAAATTCCATATTCGGCTCCAGAATAGGTAGGATTATTGCATATAATAACATGATTTTCTCTCTTACAGTTTGTAATTTGTAATGCTTAAATTACTTAGCATCCAAAAGGAGGATCGCATGAAAAGCAAGGTTTTTGTATTCATCAGTATTCTTATTGTCATAGGTACTGGATTTTGTTTTGCGAACGGACAGAAGGCGGTTTCAGATGACAAAGTCACATTGAAGTACATCTATTGGGGCAGCCCAGCTGAAGATGCTGCGGTCAAGCAGGCTTTATCTGACTTTGAGATCGCGTATCCTACCATCAAGGTAGAACCAATGTACCTTCCCGGTGATTTGGATGGATCGACGTACAATGCAAAAATGAAAGCATTGGCAGCATCCAACACCCTTCCTGATGTTGGGTATTTCCGACCTGAAGAGTTTGGAAATTACGCAGAAAAAGGGTATTTTCTTAAGTTGGACGATTTGATGACTCGTGATGGCATGCAAGAATCATATCTGCCACAGACATGGTTGAAAATCAAAGGCAATACCTATGGTGCATATTCTGCAGCCGAGTGCCAGGTCATGTGGTATAACAAGAAGGTTTTGCAAGAGGCAGGGATTCCCCTTCCCCCAACTGATTATACAGAAGGCTGGTCCTGGGAAGAATTTGTTTCCATTTTGAAAAAAATTACAACCGACAGCAAGGGAAAACATCCTGGTGACATCGGATTCAACGAAAAAGACATCGTACGATATGGAGTGAGTTATGATCTGTGGTCATCGATGTATTATCCAAGTGTTTGGAGCAATGGTGGAGATATCATCGATGTCGACGGAAAGACGGTTCTTGTCGACAAGCCGGAGACCATCGAAGCGTTCCAGAAACTAGCTGATTTGATGAATGTACATCATGTAATGCCCCACATGACAGGTGGAACCAATATCTCCCCATTGACGATGCTTGCAAATGACCAATTGGGGTTCTATGTCACCGGTCAATGGACACTATTGGATTTAGGTACCATGAAGGATTTGGATTATGGTGTAGCTGCTCTTCCCATCATGAAGAAACCAGCACAGATTTATGTTAGTGGTGTCAATGTTGTATTCAATTCTTCAAAGCATCCAGAAGAAGCCTGGACATTGCAGAAATGGATGATGGATCCGTCCAAGACCCTCGATCTGTATACTTCTGGTCTGTGGATGCCCACTAAGCAGTCGTACTATACAGATGCAAATGATCTTGCCAAATGGTTGGATAATGATGTGCATCCAGAAGGGTTCAAGGAAGCAGTTGTTGATTCCATGGCCGTTGCAGTCAACGAACCGATCAAGATCAGAAACATCAATCAAATCTGGGGTGATTATCTGAATTCTGCAGTTGAAAGCATTTGGATAGGTGATAAGACTGCTGAAGAGGCGTTGACAGAGGTCGCTGTAAAAATCAGGAACTCCGATTTACTTCAAGGTAGCTATTAAGCATTGCGGAGCTGCCCCTATACAAGGAGCAGCTCCTTGTTCACATGGAGGTTTCTGATGTCTCGTACCAAGATAGGATTCAATACAAAAAGACAAACCTTATGGGGGTGGATATTGATTTCGCCACTTTGTCTTGGTCTTACCCTTTGGGTGGCTTTTCCCATGGGACTCAGTCTGTATACGAGTATGACTACGTGGGATATGTTGAGTAAAGCTGAATTCGTGGGTTTCCAGAATTACATTAAGATATTCACTGAAGATGAATTATTTTTAAAATCCATCAAAAACACTCTGTATTTTACGTTTCTCAGTGTTCCTCTCCAAATGGTCGTTGCATTATGTGGTGCTCTCCTCTTGAATTCACAGGTAAAGGGAAAAGGAGTGTTCCGAACGATATTTTATCTGCCGTCGCTGATTCCCCTTGTGGTGTCCTCGGTGATGTGGCTTTGGTTGTTCAACCATCAGTATGGATTGATCAACTATTTCCTCAATATCCTGGGAGCTGATCGAATCCAATGGATTGACAGCAAAGAGATGGTGATCCCAAGTCTTACCATCATGAATGTGTGGAACATCGGTAATGTGATCATCATCTTCTTGGCTGGCTTGCAAGGCATTCCAAATGATTTGCTGGAAGCGGTCGATATTGATGGTGGACGATATTACCATAAATTCCGCTATGTGATTCTTCCCTTGCTCAGTCCGATCATTCTCTATAATATGATCGTCAATATGATCAAGTGCCTGCAACTTTTTGTTGAGCCCTATATCATGACCAATGGAGGACCTGTCAACTCTTCCCTAAGTTTTGTCCTGCATATCTACAACAATGCATTCAAGTATGGAAAAATGGGACTGGCGAATGCAATGGCTTGGATTCTCTTCATCCTGACCATGCTCATATCCCTCATTATTTTCAAGACATCCAACCAATGGACCTTTTATGAGGGAGACAAATAATGAGAAAAAGAAGAACCGGCACGACGGTTTGTATCTATACGTTTTTGGTGCTTGGAGCCATCAGCTGTTTGATTCCTTTGTTTTGGCTTGTCAGAAGTTCCTTCATGTCGACAGAGGACATGTTCAAATTGCCTTTGATTCTCTTTCCAAAAAAGCTCAAGGTCCAGAATTATATCGATGTCTTCACCATGGTTCCTTTTGCTCAATTTTATGCGAATACGATTTTCGTGGTGGTCGTCAATATCATCGGTGCCTTGATTTCGAATCTCATGATTGCTTATGGTCTGACTCGGATCGAATTCAAAGGAAGAAAGCTGATGTTTTCCCTCAGTATTGGAACACTCATGCTTCCTGCATATGTTCAGTTGATACCTCTGTTTCTTGAATGGAATTGGTTTGGTAAAATCAATACGTTCCTTCCTCTGACCGTACCTGCATTTTTTGGCAATGCGTTCTTTATTTTCATGCTTTGCCAATTCTTAAGGACGATACCACGCGATTTCGATGAAGCAGCATTCATGGATGGGGCAAGCTATCCCCTCATCATTGCAAAAATCATTTTTCCTTTAGCAAAACCTGCAATGGCAGTGGTGGCCATTTTTCAGTTCATGTTCACCTGGAATGATTTTATGGGTCCCTTGTTGTTTCTCAACGACATGGAAAAATATACCCTTGCTATCGGTATCAGGACATTCATTTCCACGTTTTACACTCCTTGGGGTGTACTGATGGCAGCTGCTACACTTACGATTTTGCCATTGATCGTATTGTTTTTCATTGCACAGAGATATTTTATATCTGGTTTAACATTGGGCGGAATAAAGGGATAATCTGAAATGAATGTATCTAATAAAGAATTGAATCTTCAGAAAATCAAATTGCTTGATGGTTTTTGGAAGATGAGAAATCAACTTCTCTGCGACGTCATCATCCCCTATCAGTGGGATACTCTTAATAATCGCACCGAAGGGGTTCCTTTAAGTCATGCAGTTGAGAATTTCAGGATTGCTGCAAAAGAGTTGGAGGGAGAACCTGAAGGAACCATTTTCCAAGACAGTGATGTCGCAAAATGGATTGAAGCTGCATCCTATTCCCTTATGTTCCAATCTAATGAGAAATTAGAGAATATCATTGATGAGTTGGTGAGACTGATCAAAAAGAGCCAACACGCGAACGGATACGTCAATACCTTTTTTACCGCCAAAGGGATAGATTTAAGATGGTCCGATCTTGAGATGGGGCATGAATTGTACTGTGCCGGTCATCTGATAGAGGCTTCTGTAGCGTATTATCAGGCAACGGGGAAGCATACCTTCATGGATGTCATGATGCTGTATGCGAATCTGATCGTTGAGGAATTCGGGCCGGAAGAGGGAAAATTACATGCCTACGACGGACATCCAGAAATTGAGTTGGCTCTGTATCGTCTCTCAGATGCTACGAATAATCAGCGGTACAAGGATCTTGCTGACTATTTCATGAATATCAGAGGGAGCCTTGATCACGATTTTGACAAGACCACCGCCATAGAAGAAATGAATCCTCGTGTAAACAACTATGAAGCTGACTACTTCCTATCCCATACCCCAATACGAGAAATGACTGAAGTAACAGGGCATGCTGTTCGTGCGATGTATCTCTATGCAGGTATGGCAGATCAATATCGACGGACTAAGGAGCCAAGCCTTTGGAAAGCCCTCACCTCTCTTTGGGATAGTCTTGAGCATAAGCGTATCTATATCACCGGGGGCATTGGTTCTCAAAGTCATGGTGAACGATTCACTGTTGACTATGATCTTCCTCCAAATCGGGGATATAACGAAACTTGCGCTTCAATTGGGTTGGTGTTTTGGGCTTGGAGGATGTCTCTCCTCGATCTTGACAGCCGATATGCCGATATGATTGAAAAAGAAATCTTCAATGGGGCGTTAAGTGGTATTTCCCTTGATGGTAAAGCCTATTTCTATGTAAATCCATTGGAGATCAATCCTAAAGTTGCAGCATTCAGACAGGATATGAACCATGTACTGCCCCATAGGGCCGGTTGGTTCGACTGTGCGTGTTGTCCGACGAATATTGCACGTTTGATAGGTTCAATTGGAAAATATGTCTACAGCAGTTCTGACTCTGGTGTTTGTGTCCATCAATATATCTCCTCAGAGGTAGAAATGCCCATACAAGGTGAATCGGTCGTACTTCGGATGACCACCGAGTATCCATGGAATGAGGATGTTCAAATTTCGTTGCATCTCAAGGATGATGCGCGCTTCATCCTTTCGCTGAGAAAGCCAGGTTGGTGTGATGCGTATTCGTTGCAGATCAACGGTAGCGTGAATGATTCGTATTCCTTGGAAAAAGGCTATATCCTGATAGATAGGATTTGGACAGATAAGGATGTTGTCCTCTTGAAGTTGGAAATGAGAGGTAGGTTCATCCAAAGCGATAGTCGTGTACAGGATTATTGTGGAAAGGTAGCCTTGATGCGAGGACCACTTGTATATTGCCTGGAAGAGATTGACAACGGGCAGCATCTACAAGAGCTGGTCGTTGATTCCAAGAGTGATTTCATGCTTGATGAAACCATGGTGCAATCGATGAAGTCGGTGCATATGCTTTTCGATGGGTACCGGGAAACGATCAGGACAAGCAGATTGTATGAACCATTTAAGGAACAAGAGAAAGAAAAGATCCAATTGAGGGCGATCCCCTATTTCCAATGGGGAAACAGAGCAAAAGACCAGGAAATGCGAGTTTGGGTCAGAATCATATAGGGAGATTTGAGAAAGCATTGCATGTTCAGCAGGGATATGAGACATCATGCATCAGTCTGTTTTCCTATTTGTAACATAGAGAGAAGAAGCCGGATAAAAATAGTGACGGTATTTCAAATTCTAGGGTATACTCGATACCATGATAAAAAAGTTGACACGCTATAAACTCAGCATATTGCTTATGTTGGTGCTTATTCCATCATTTATTGCGGTCAGTCTTTTCAATTATTTTGTTCAAAGAGATTCCATCCGTGAAGAATTGGTGACGACTTCCTTGCCGTTGGTTCGTGATCTCATCGATTGGGAAATCAGTACCAGATTACAGGACCCACTTCTTGCTTCTTCCTTAATGGCCAGGGATACGTTTTTAATTGATTGGATTCAAGATGGTGAAACTGATCCTAAAAAGATTGAGAGATATCTAGACTCCATACGCCTCTAACATGGGTTTGCTACATCTTTCTTCGTTTCGACTACAAC